>NZ_JBGLYN010000052.1:0-42763 GCF_047304045.1 Variovorax sp. Varisp85 | reverse complement strand
GCTTGGGGCCAATGAGGCCGGGGGCGGGGGTGCTGTCATGGATAATCGATTCTACAAATCCGCCTGGCGCGGCAATCCCCCTTGGCCGGCTTCCGACCGCTGCGGGTTGCTGCCGGCCCCTGCAACCCGCCGGCCTGCCGCGCCGTCTCCCGACGATCCTTCGTTCCGAACCGATGCCTACGACCCAAAGCCCCCACGCTTGGCACCTTGTGCGCTCGCTGCCGCTCTCCCTCGGGGAGTCGGTGGCTTCCCTCGGAACAGCGGGGCGGGTGGCTTGATGCGCCGGCGTGTCGCCCTGCGGCGCTCCACCCCGCCGCTGCCGCTGGCCGTTCTGTCGCTGGCCCTGATGCACGCGCATGGCGCGTCCGCGCAGCAGGCCGGCAACCTCGACGGGCCGCTCACGCTGAAGCGCACGCCGCTGCTGACCGAAACCCTGACGCCCGCGGACCGCAGCCAGATGCCCAGCATCATCACCGGCGACCGCATCTCCGGCCGGCCCGACCTCGAGACCGTGGTCGAAGGCAACGCCACGCTGCGGCGCGGCGCGGTGTCCATCACTGCCGACCGGCTCGAGTACTACCAGCCGGACGACCGCGCCAAGGCCACCGGCAACGTGCGGGTCAACCAGGCCGGCAACGTGTACGAAGGCCCCGAGCTGCAGCTCAAGCTCGAGACCTTCGAGGGTTTCTTCAACAACGTGCGCTACCAGTTCCTCGCGAACGAAGCGCACGGCGAGGCCAAGCGCATCGACTTCGTCGACGCCAACGTGTCGGTGGCCCGCGAAGCCACCTACACCACCTGCCGCCGCGAGGACTTCCCGGGCTGGATGCCGGCCTGGCTGCTCACCGCGACCACGATGACCACGGACACCGAGGAAAACGAGGGCGTGGCCAAGAATGCGCGGCTGAGCTTCATGGGCATCACCACGCCGCCGATTCCGAGCGTGAGCTTCCCGCTGTCGAACGAGCGCAAGAGCGGCCTGCTGCCGCCCACCATCGGCATCGACAACATCAACGGCATCGAGATCGCGCAGCCGTACTACTGGAACATCGCGCCCAACCGCGACGCCACGTTCACGCCGACGGTCATGAGCAAGCGCGGCGTCGATTTCAGCAACGAGTTCCGCTACCTCGAGAAGGGCTACAGCGGAACGATGCGCCTCGACCTGATGGGCAGCGACCGGCTCGTGGGTCAGCGCTACAACGAGCTGCGCGCCAGCCAGCTCCAGCAGCTGGCCAAAGGGGAGATCCAGGCCAAGGACCTGACCCCGGCGCCCGGCAGCACCAAGCGCTGGGGCTTGTGGGCCACGCATCACCAGGACTTCGATGCCAAGGCGCTGGGCCTGGATTCGTTGTCCGCCAATATCGCCATCAACAGGGTGAGCGACAACGACTACTGGCGCGACTTCACGCGCACGCCGTCGCTCACGCAGCGCCAATTGCCCAACGACGCATCGCTCAACTGGAGCAAGGGCGACTGGAGCGGCATGGTCCGCACTCTGAAATACCAGAACCTGCAGTACAACCTGTCACCGATCGTGCCCGCGTACGACCGGCTGCCGCAGGTCACGGCCAACTACAACAAGTACGACTGGCACGGCTTCGACGTGGCGCTCAACCTGGACTACACGCGCTTTCGCGTGAACACGATCCTGGCGGGGCAGCCCGGCTACGACGCCACCCAGCAGTCGCAACCCGACGGCGACCGCGCCTCGGCCGTCGCCTCGATCAGCCGGCCGTTCATCACGCCGAGTTCGTTCGTCATTCCCAAGCTGATGCTGAACGCGGCCTCGTACAACTACTACCTGCCGCAGTCGGACATTCCGAAGCTGACGCTCAACGGGGTCCAGTACGTCAATGGCGTGCCCTACAACGCCAACTCGCTGTATTTCTTCCCGACCTCCAGCAACCGGACGGTTCCGACCTTCAGCCTCGACAGCGGCCTGATCTTCGAGCGCGACGCCAGCTACTTCGGCCGCGCCTTCCGCCAGACGCTGGAGCCGCGCGCGTACTACGTCTACACGCCGTACCGCAACCAGAGCATGCTGCCGAACTACGACTCGGCGGCCAACGACTTCAGCTTCGCGACCATCTACACCGAGAACGCGTTTTCGGGCGGCGACCGCATCTCGGACACCAATGCCCTCACGCTGGGCGTGACCTCGCGCCTGATCGATCCGGCAACCGGCGTCGAGGCCGCACGCTTCGGCATCGCGCAGCGGCTGCGCTTCAGCGACCAGAAGGTCACGCTGCCCGGCGGCACGCCGGTGACCGACCGCAAGAGCGACCTGCTCGTGGGCGCCCAGATCAACTGGACGCCCAAGTGGAGCCTGGATACCGTCGTGCAGTACAACCCCGACACGCGCAAGTCGGAGCGATCGGCCATCAGCGCGCGCTACAACCCCGAGCCGTACCACAACCTGAGCGCGGCCTTCCGCTACCAGGCGCCCAGCACCCCGACCGCGACCGACGGCAACAAATCGATCGACGTGGGCTGGCAATGGCCGATCAACGACCTCTGGGGTGACAAGGGCAAGAACCTCGGCCCCGGCAAGGGCCAGGGCGGCGGCCGCTGGTATGCGGTCGGCCGGCTCAACTACAGCCTGCAGGACAAGAAACTCACGGACGGCGTGCTCGGTTTCGAGTACGACGGCTGTTGCTGGATCGGGCGCGTGGTGCTGCAACGCATCACCACGGGCCAGGTGACGGCGAACACCCGCATCATGTTCCAGCTCGAATTCGTCGGCTTCTCGAGCATCGGCTCCAGCCCCATGCAGGCCCTGCGGCAGAACATCCAGCGCTACGAACCCTTGCGCCAACCGGGCGAGGCGCCGAGCCGCTTCACCAATTACGACTGAGACGACTGAGCGACGCCATGAAATACATCCGTTCCATCATCACCCTGGGCTGCCTCGCGGCAATCGCTGCAAGCTCGGGCGCGCAGGGCTACCGCGCCGGCAGCGGCATCACGGACATCATGCGCGCCGGGCCGCGCCTGGGCCCGCCCGCAGCGCGTGCGCCGGCGGCTGCGCCCGCTGCGGCGCCCGTGCAGCGCTCGGCCGAATACATCGTTGCGCTGGTCAACTCGGAGCCGATCACCAACACCGACGTGCAGACGCGCGTGTCGCGGCTGATCAAGGAGAACCCCGACGCCGAACGCGTCCCCCGCGGCGAGCTCACGCGGCTCGTGCTCGAGCGGCTGATCACGGAACGTGCGCAGCTTCAGCTCGCGAAGGAAGCCGGACTCAAGGTCGACGAAGTGGCCATCGACCAGGCCGAGCAGACCGTGGCGCGCCAGAACGAGATCAGTCTCGTCGAGCTGCGCCGCCGCGTGGCCGACGAGGGCATCGCGCTGCAGGATTTCCGCAACGACCTGCGCGATCAGCTGCTGCTCACGCGCCTGCGCGACCGCGAGGTCGAATCGAAGATCAAGATCAGCGACGCCGAGGCCGACGAATACCTGCGCGACCAGCGCAACCTCGCCGTCAAGAATGCGGCGCTGGAAAACCTCAACCTCGCGCAGGTGCTGGTGGCCGTTCCCGAGAACGCCACCGACGCGCAGGTGGCCGCGGCGCAGAAGAAGGCACAGGACCTCGCACAGCGCGCCCGCTCCGGCGAAGACTTCGCCAAGCTGGTGCGCGAGAACTCCGATTCGCCCGACCGCGCCAATGGCGGCGCCATCGGCATGCGCAGTGCCGACCGCTATCCGTCGCTGTTCGTCGAAGCCACGCAATCGACGGCGGTAAACGGCATCGCCGGGCCGGTGCGCTCCAGCGCCGGCTTCCACGTGCTCAAGGTGCTGGCCAAGGCGCAGATCGGTTCGGGCGACGCGACGGTCACGCAGACTCAGGTGCGCCACATCCTGCTGCTCAACGATCCCAAGCGCACCACGGCGCAGGCGGTGGCACAGCTGGCCGAATTCAAGCGCCGCGTGCAGGCCGGCACCGCCGACTTCGCCGGCCTGGCCCGCGACAACTCGCAGGACGCCAGCGCCAAGGCAGGCGGCGACCTCGGCTGGTCGCGCCCGGGCCAGTTCGTGCCCGAATTCGAGGAAGCCATGGACCGGCTCGCGCCGGGCCAGATCAGCGACCCCGTGGTGTCGCGCTTCGGCGTGCACCTGATCCAGGTGGTCGGCCGCCGCGATGCCAAGCTCAGCCAGTCGGAGCAGCGCGAAGCCGCGCGCGCCGCGCTGCGCGAACAGCGCGTGGACGAAGCCTTCACCACCTGGGTCCAGGAAGTGCGTGCGCGCGCCTACGTCGAATACCGCGATCCGCCCCAGTCTTGATGGCACACCCCCAGGCTGCGCGCACTTCGTGTCGCTTCGCCCACCCCCTTGCAGGGGGCAACACCTGCGGCCCGGCAAAGCCGGTTCCGCGGTGTTCCTGGCGTAACTTCCCTTTTTCCTCGTTGACGGTGGCTTGACGGTATGGCTCAGCACATCGCCAGGAAGCGGTTCGGGCAGCACTTCCTGTCCGACGGGGGGATCATCGATGCGATCGTGAGCGAGATCGCACCGCAGCCCGGCGATCCGATGGTCGAGATCGGCCCGGGGCTCGCGGCGCTGACGCAGCCGCTGGTCGAGCGGCTCGGCCGACTGACGGTCATCGAGCTCGACCGTGACCTGGCCAAGCGCCTGCGCGAGCACCCGCAGCTCGATGTCATCGAATCCGACGTGCTGAAGGTGGACTTCGCCGAACTCGCGGCCAGGGCGTCGAAGCCCCTGCGCGTGGTGGGCAACCTGCCCTACAACATCTCCACGCCGATCCTGTTCCACCTGCTGGGCTATGCCCACCTGGTCGCCGACCAGCACTTCATGCTGCAAAAGGAAGTGATCGACCGCATGGTGGCGAAACCCGCCACCTCGGACTACAGCCGCCTGAGCGTGATGCTGCAGTGGCGCTACGAGATGGAAAACGTGCTGTTCGTGCCGCCCGAGAGCTTCGACCCGCCGCCGCGCGTGGACAGCGCCGTGGTGCGCATGGTGCCGCTGGCCGAACCGCCGGCCGTGGATGCGGCGCGGCTCGGCGAGATCGTGCAGGTGGCTTTCAGTCAGCGCCGCAAGATCCTGCGGCACACGCTGGGCAAATGGCTGGAAACGCACGGCTACACAGGCGAATTCGATGCGCAGCGCCGCGCCGAGGAGGTGCCGGTAGCCGAATACGTCACCCTGGCCCAAGCTGTTCCCCCATGAAAAAGCCCCGCAGAAGCGGGGCTTTTTCAATCCCATGGTGCCGCCGATCCGGCTTTGCCGGTCGGCCAGCACCGCCCCCGGAAGGGGGTAGGCGAAGCGACACGAAGTGCGCGCAGCCTGGGGGGTGAACCGATTACGCGGCGGCGAGCCAGTAGCCAGCGTTGAAAGGGCTGCTCATGCGCAGCGCCAGGGGCGACACGTCGACCAGTTTGTCGGTCGGCATTTTTTCACCGGCCGGCTCGGTGCCGGCGGCGGCCGTTGCGGCGGCGTTGGGGTTCACTTCGATGCCATCGAGGGTTTCAGCGTTCGGCTGAGCCTCGTTCGCCCGTTCTGCTTGGCTGGTAGATGCAGAACGGGCTACAGAAAAGAATAGAAGCACCGGAACGGGACCTTGCGGTCGCCCCAGTAGTCCGAGGCGTCGCGGAAGATGTCGAGCAGCTGCTCGCGCGCTTCCTTGTCGAACTTGGCGTTGGCCGGAATCTGCTCCAGGACGATGACGAAACCAGGCTGTGGGCCCGATTTATGCAACGGGTCCGTCATGCAGTCGTACAGCGCGTCGAAGTTCTTCCCGAAGTGGGCCGGGAACGTGAACTGCTGCGCGATCAGGTCGAGCACGTCCTGCTTGGTCTGGGCGTTGCCCAGGTTGGCGTACAGGAAGTGCTGGCCGGCTGCGTTGGCAGCGTCCTGCAGGTCGCTCACGCGGAACGCGCGGATCGATTGCACGATGTTCGGGCGTACGGCACGAAGGGATAAGGTCATCTCCGCTGGTCTTTCCATAGTCATCATCATTTCTTCGGGGCGCTTCGGGGCGCCGCCCAGGTCGTTTTCATCGCTCATGGCGCAATCCGTCTGAAACTCGCATAGTGATCTGCCGTGTACCAGCAGGCCTCGGGCGCCGTGCGCTGCTCGCCGCCGCAGACGATCCGTTGTGCACCACGATTGCGTGAACCGGGCGTCTGCACCGTGTACTCGCGGTAGTGGCCACGGCGCGCCGGCGGCAAAAGACGCTCGCGATTGCCGAACACGGTGCCGTCCTTGTCATGCCGGAAGGGGCCGCCACTGAGGATGGCCTGGTAGGTTCGCTGGCCTTGCACTGGCAAGTCGGACAGTGCAATTGTTTCCTCGGCGGACGTTTTTCCGGCGCCGAACCATCCGCGGGCCTCGGCCCCCGTCGTCAACGCTGCCAGCATCAGGCTGGTGAGCGCAAACTTTGTGAACGAGGACGTGATCGAGGCGTAAGCCGCCATGGGGCACCACAAGAAAAGAGCGGGGGGTTCGAATCGGCGATCAACGTCGGGGTTAACCCGCAAATTCAAGCCCGCGAGTGTGCACCACGCTGGCGAAAATAGCAAGCGACTGCTCAAAGTTTGAGCAGTCGCAAGGGGAGTGAGTGGTACTTTAAGTTGGCGACCACTCTCGCCAAAGGGCCTATCTTTCGGCGTTTGCGTCAGCCACTGTCAAGGCTGTCATGTTCACGATGCGTCGAACAGTCGCGCTGGCCGTGAGAATGTGCACAGGTTTGGCCGCGCCAAGCAGAACCGGGCCGATCGCGATATTGCCGCCAGCCGCCGTCTTGAGCAGGTTGTACGAAATATTGGCGGCATCGATGTTCGGAAATACCAACAGGTTGGCGTCGCCGGCCAGTGCGCTGTGCGGCATGACGATCGCGCGCTGCTTGCTGTCGAGCGCCACGTCGCCGTGCATTTCGCCATCCACCTCGAGCCAGGGGGCCTGCACGCGCAGCAGTTCGAGCGTCTTGCGCATCTTGATGGCGCTGGGCTCGTTGCTGGTGCCGAAGTTGGAGTGCGACAGCAGCGCCGCCTTCGGCTTCAGGCCGAAGCGCATCATTTCCTCGGCCGCCATCGTCGTGATCTCGGCCAGTTCCTCGGGCGAGGGGTCGTAGTTGACGTGCGTGTCGACCAGGAACACCTGGCGGTCCGGCAGGAGCAGGCCGTTCATGCAGGCGTACACCGGCACGTCCTGCGGCGTGCTTTCGCAGCCGCCAGGACGCTTGCCGATCACCTGGTCGATGTAGTGCAGGTGGATCAGCGTGGTGCCCCAGGTGCCGCAGATCATGCCGTCCACCTCGTCCTTGTGCAGCAGCATCGCGCCGATCAGCGTGAGGCGGCGGCGCATCTCGATCTTGGCGGTCTGCACCGTCTGGCCCTTGCGCTCGGTCATGCGGTGGTAGGTCTGCCAGAAATCGCGGTAGCGGTGGTCCTGCTCGACGTTGACGATGTCGTAGTCGAGCTCTTCCTTCAGGCGCAGGCCGAACTTCTCGATGCGCTGGGCGATGATGGCCGGGCGGCCGATCAGCGTCGGACGCGCAATGCCCTCGTCGACCACGATCTGCGCGGCGCGCAGAACGCGCTCTTCCTCGCCTTCGCAGTACGCCACGCGCTTCTTCGACGCGCGCCGGGCGCTGTCGAAAATCGGCTTCATCGTGGTGCCCGAGGCATAGACGAAGCTCTGCAGCCTGTCGCGGTAGGCGTCCATGTCCTTGATCGGACGCGACGCCACGCCGCTATCCTCGGCCGCCTTGGCCACGGCGGGCGCGATCTTCATCATGAGACGCGGATCGAAGGGCTTCGGAATCAGGTATTCGGGGCCGAAGGACAGCTTTTCACCGACGTAGGCCGCAGCCACGCGCTCGCTCTGCTCGGCCTGTGCCAGGTCGGCAATGGCGTGCACCGCGGCGATTTCCATCTCGTCGGTGATCGTCGTCGCGCCGCAGTCGAGCGCACCGCGGAAGATGTACGGGAAGCACAGGACGTTGTTGACCTGGTTCGGGTAGTCGGTACGGCCGGTGGCCATGATGACGTCGTCGCGCACCGCATGGGCGTCTTCGGGCGCGATCTCGGGATTCGGGTTCGCCAGCGCGAAGATCACCGGGCGCTTGGCCATCCTGGCGACCATCGCGGGCTTCAGTACGCCGCCGGCCGACAGGCCCAGGAACACGTCGGCGCCCTCGATCACCTCGGCGAGCGTGCGCGCGTCGGTCTTCTGCATGTACTGGCGCTTGTCGTCGTCCATCAGCTCGGTGCGGCCTTCGTAGACCACGCCGGCGAGGTCGGTGACAAACACGTTCTCGCGCTTCAGGCCGACCTTCAGCAGCAGGTTCAGGCAGGCCAGCGCCGCGGCGCCCGCGCCCGAAGCGACCAGCTTGACTTCCTCGATCTTCTTGCCCGCCACCTTCAGTCCGTTGACCATGGCGGCAGCCACCGTGATGGCCGTGCCGTGCTGGTCGTCGTGGAACACCGGGATCTTCATGCGCTTGCGCAGCTCGCGCTCGACGTAGAAGCAGTCCGGGGCCTTGATGTCTTCGAGGTTGATGGCGCCGAAGGTCGGCTCCAGCGACGCGATGATGTCGACCAGCTTGGCCGGGTCCTTCTCGTCGATCTCGATGTCGAACACGTCCACGCCGGCAAATTTCTTGAAGAGAACGCCCTTGCCTTCCATCACCGGCTTGGACGCCAGCGGGCCGATGTCGCCCAGGCCCAGCACGGCGGTGCCGTTGCTGATGACGGCCACGAGGTTGCCGCGCGAGGTGTACTTGAACGCGTTGGCCGGGTCCTTGACGATTTCCTCGCAGGGCGCGGCAACGCCGGGCGAATAGGCCAGCGACAGGTCGCGCTGGTTGATCATCTGCTTGGTCGCCGCGATGGCGATCTTGCCGGGCACGGGAAACTCGTGGTACTCGAGGGCTGCACGTCGCAACTCGGCGCGTTTGTCTTCGGGCGTGGGAGTCGATGAGGTCGAGGGGGTCGAATCTGACATGTGCCGTAGCTCCTGGTGGCGCTTCTTCTGGGGGCGCCGATTGTAGACCTCGCTGCGCACCGGCCATACGTCGCATGGCCGGTGGTAGCCATGGCGAAAAGCCGGGTGCGCCGTCAAACCGGTGTGGCAATATGCACGGTTCGGACAAAACCTGAAAAAACGAGGAGCGACCATGGCACTGATGGATTTCATCAAGAAGCAGTTCATCGACATCATCCAGTGGACCGAGACCGGCGACGGCACGCTGGCCTGGCGCTTCCCGATGGCCGAGATGGAAATCCAGAACGGCGCCTCGCTCACCGTTCGCGAATCGCAGGTTGCCGTCTTCGTCAACGAAGGCAAGGTGGCCGACGTGTTCGGCCCCGGCATGTACAAGCTCACGACGCAGACGCTGCCCGTGCTCACGTACCTGAAGAACTGGGACAAGCTCTTCGAGTCCCCCTTCAAGAGCGACGTCTATTTCTTCAGCACCCGCCAGCAGGTCGACCAGAAGTGGGGCACGCCCCAGCCGATCACCATCCGCGACAAGGACTTCGGCGCCGTGCGCCTGCGCGCCTTTGGCAACTACAGCTTCCGCATCGGCGACGCCAAGGCCTTCCACACCGAGATCTCCGGCACGCGCGACATCTATTCGGTGGCCGACCTGGACGGCCAGTTGCGTGGGCTGGTACTGCAGAACATCAGCAACGCCATCGCTTCGAGCGGCGTGCCCTTCCTCGACCTCGCGGCCAACCAGATCCAGTTTGCGCAGGCGCTCGCCGCGCAGCTGGTGCCCGAGTTCGGGAAGATCGGCATCAAGCTCGAGAACATCACGGTGCAGAACGTCTCGCTGCCCGAAGAGCTGCAGAAGATCCTCGACCAGAAGATCGGCATGGGCATGGTCGGCAACGACATGGGCAAGTTCATGCAGTACCAGACCGCGCAGGCCATTCCCAAATTCGCAGAAGGCGCCGCTGGCGGCAGCGGCATCGCGGGCGACGCGATGGGCCTGGGTGCCGGCGTGGCGCTCGGCCAGGTGCTGGCGCAGAACCTCGCGCAGGGCCTGAGCCCGAATGCGGCCGCCCAAGCTGCGGCGACGCAGCAGCAGCCGGCCGTGGCCGTGGTGAGCCCCACCGACGTGATGACCACGCTCGAGAAGCTCGGCGAACTCAAGGCCAAGGGCATCCTCACGCAGGAAGAGTTCGACGCCAAGAAGGTGGAACTCCTCAAAAAGCTCGTCTGACCCCAGTATTGGTCTAACCTCCAGGCTTCGCGCACTTCGTGTCGCTTCTCCTCCCCCCTTGCAGGGGGCAACACCGACGGCCCGGCAAAGCCGGTTCCGTGGTGTTTCCCGCAACTGCATCCGTGGTTACAGCCGTCGATCTCCTGAGCCGCCATGGCTGAGGAAACCGGCAACCAACGCTACTACCGCGCGCCCTGCCCTGGCTGCGGCGCGCCCGTCGAATTCCGCTCGGCGCAGTCGACGCACGCGGTCTGCCCCTACTGCCAGAGCACCGTCGTGCGACAGGGCGACACGCTCGCGCGCACCGGCAAGATGGCCGAGCTGTTCGACGACTTCAGCCCGCTGCAGCTGTTCGCCGCCGGCCGCATCCAGGACAAGCCCTTCACGCTGATCGGCCGGCTGCAGTACACCTACCCCGGCGGCCGCTGGACCGAGTGGATCGCCGCGCTCGACGGCGACCGCACCGGCGTGCTCAGCGAGGACAACGGTGCCTACGTCTTCGCGCTGCCCTTCGACCTGCAGCGCACCGCACCGCCCTGGAACGAACTGCGCGTGGGCGCCACCACCGCCTTCGCGGGCCAGAGCTACGCCGTCACCTCGAACGAGCAGGTTGCGCTGACCTCCGCGCAGGGCGAACTGCCGCACCTGCCCGAGCTCGGCCGTTCCTTCGCGATGGTCGAGCTGCGCAACGACAAGGGCCTGGTCCTCAGCATCGACTACGGCACGCAGCCGCCCGCGAGCTACCTCGGCCGCTCGGTGCAGCTCGAAGACCTGCAGCTCACCGGCCTGCGCGAGGAATCCGCAAAGGACGAAAAGGGCCGCAGCTTCAACTGCCCCAACTGCGGCTCGCCCGTCACCGTCAACCTCGCCGACAGCAAGAGCATCACCTGCCGCTCGTGCAACAGCATCATCGACCTGTCGCAAGGCATCGGCGGCGAGCTCAAGCACGCCACGCAGGACGAGCCCGTGCGCCCGCTCATCGCGCTGGGCAGCATGGGCCAGCTGCAGGGCGCGCAGTGGCAGGTGGTCGGCTTCCAGCACCGCATGGGCAGCGCGCCCGGCGACGACGAGTTGTTCGGCTGGGACGAGTACCTGCTCTACAACAAGAAGCGCGGCTTCAGCTTCCTGGTGGACGCCGAGGACGGCTGGAGCATGGTCAAGCCGACCACCGGCGCGCCCGTGATGGCCGAGAGCGGCAACACCGCCACCTACCTCAACAAGCGCTACCAGCAGCAGTACGCCTACAACGCCGAGACCACCTACGTGGCGGGCGAGTTCTACTGGCAGGTCGAGCGCGGGCAGAAAACCTTCAACCGCGACTTCGCCAGCGGCGGCGCACTGCTGTCGATGGAGCGCTCGGCCAACGAACTCACGTGGTCGTCGGGCAGCAAGCTCGACAGCGGCCTGGTGGCCACCGCCTTCAAGCTCGACGCGCGCAAGGACATGTTCAAGCGCACCGACGCGCTGCCCGTGAGTGCCGCATCCGGCATGGGCTGCGGCACCATCGTCCTCATCGTCGTCGTGATCATCATCGTGCTGATCATCATGAGCACCTGCAGCAGTACCAGCGGCTCCACGGGCGGTTACCGCAGCTCGGGCGGGTCATACGGCGGCTATTCGAGTGGCGGCGGGCACAAATGACCGCCCCCCAGGCTTCGCGCACTTCGTGTCGCTTCGCCTTCCCCCTCACCGGGGGCAACACCTGCAGCCCGGCGAAGCCGGTTCTGCGGTGTTCCCCGACTTGGGGGGCGCCAGTTCTGGCGCGCGTTGTGCGGTGACTGGGTGCAAACTGAATCAACTTTGACTGGAGGTCCTCATCATGGGATTTGAATGGCTGAAACCGGGCGTGGTCCTCGGATCGCTCGTGTATGCGCTGATCGGCGTCCTGGTCTTCTGGCTCTGCTTCCTGATCATCGACAAGATCACGCCGTATGACCTGTGGGGCGAGATCGTCGAGAAGCAGAACGTGGCGCTGGGGCTGGTGGTTGCCGCGATGAGCCTCGGCATCAGCATCATCGTCGCCGCAGCAATCCATTGAGCGACGCGGCCCTGCCCGCGCGCACCCCGGATGCGCGGGGGCCGCAACCCGTGGAGATCGCGCTGCTCGCCAGCGTGTTCGTGGTCGCCGCCTGCGGGCTTGTCTACGAATTGAGCGCGGCCGCGCTGAGCAGCTACCTGCTCGGCGACTCGGTGCTGCAGTTCAGCACCATCATCGGCACCTACCTGTTCGCGATGGGTGTGGGCTCATGGCTCTCACGCTATTTCGAGCGGCAGCTGCCGGCGCACTTCCTTCGCATCGAACTGATGGTGGCGCTGATCGGCGGTGCGCTGCCGGCGATCCTGTTCCTCGCGAATGCGTACGTGCCGAGCGCCTTCCGGCTGCTGCTGTACGGCCTCGTGACGGTCGTGGGCACGCTGGTGGGGCTCGAGATTCCGCTGGTGATGCGCATCCTGAAGCGCAACATCGTGCTCAAGAACCTCGTGTCGCAGGTGCTCACCTTCGACTACCTCGGCGCGCTTGCGGTGTCGGTGGCGTTCCCGCTCGTCCTCGTGCCGCAGCTCGGCATGATCCGCACCGGCCTGCTGTTCGGCTTCATGAACGCGGCCGTGGCGGTGTGGGCGCTGTGGTTGTTCCGGCATGAACTGCGCCGCGTCGGCGCGCATGCGGTCGCGTGCTTTCTCGCGCTGGCCGCGCTGGTCGCGGCCTTCGCCTGGGCCGATCACATCACCACGCTGGCCGAGGACAAGTTCTACCAGGACCGCATCGTCTTCAGTGCCACCTCGCCCTACCAGCGCATCGTCGTCACGCGGGGGCTGCTCGGGCACCGGCTGTTCCTCAACGGCAACCTGCAGTTCGCCGAGCGCGACGAATACCGCTATCACGAGGCGCTCGTGCATCCGGTGATGGCCGCGCAGGGCGCGCCGAAGAAGGTTGCCGTGCTGGGCGGCGGCGATGGCATGGCGGTGCGCGAGATTCTCAAGTACCCCTCGGTCGAGTCGGTCACGCTCGTGGAGCTCGACCCGAACATGACCCAACTCTTCACCGAGCACGAGACCCTGGCCGCGCTCAACGGCCACTCGCTCTCGTCGCCCAAGGTGAAGATCGTCAACACCGACGCCTTCCAGTGGCTGCAGCAGCCCGGGGACACCTTCGACGTCATCGTGGTGGACTTTCCCGATCCGACCAACTTCGCCATCGGCAAGCTCTACACCAACAGCTTCTACGCGCTGCTCGAGAGGCGCCTTTCGGCCAGCGGCTATGCGGTGATCCAGACCACCTCGCCGCTGGTGGCGCGCAAGAGCTACTGGACCGTGGCCACCACCATCGAATCGGTGGGCCTGCGTGCCACGCCGTACCACGCGCATGTGCCGAGCTTCGGCGAATGGGGCTACATCATCGCGAGCCGGCGGCCCTACCGCATGCCCGATGCGCTGCCTTCGGGCCTGCGCTTCCTCTCGCCTTCCACCTTGCCGCTGATGTTCGACTTTCCGCTCGACATGGCGCGCGTGCCGGCCGAAGTGAACCGGCTGTCGAACCAGACCCTTGTCACCACCTACGAGCAGGAGTGGGGCAAGGTGATGGCGCACTAGCTGAGTCATGCAACGGCGCGAATTTCTCGGAATGGCGGCAGGCGCGCTGGCGCTTGCCGGCTGCGAGGCGCCGCCAACGCCCATCGAAGGTGGCTTCACCGGCATCGACATGGCGCGCGGCCACGCGATGCGCGATGGCGCGCTCAAGAGCCAGGCGCCCGCCGTCGTGAAGCGCACGCGCGTGGTGATCGCAGGCGGCGGCGTCGCGGGCCTTGCGGCTGCACGCGCCCTGCGGCTCTCGGGCATCGACGACTTCACGCTGCTCGAGCTCGAGGACACCGCCGGCGGCAACGCACGCGGCGGCGTGGTCAACGGCATCGCCTGCCCGCTCGGTGCGCACTACCTGCCCGTGCCGGGCGACGACGCGCGCGAAGTGCAGGACCTGCTCGAGGAACTCGGCCTGCGCCGCCGCGTGGCGGGCCGCTGGGAATACGACGAGGCCACGCTCTGCCACAGCCCGCAGGAGCGCCTGTTCTTCCGCGGCGAGTGGCAGGACGGCCTGTTGCCCATGCACGGCGTGGGCGAAGGCTCGCTCGCGCAGTACCGCAAGTTCGCGCAGCGCATCGATGCGCTGCAGCACGCGGCGCATTTTGCGATTCCCACGCTCAAGGTCGCCGTCACGCCCGAGCTGCTGGCGCTCGACGCCATCACCTTCGCGGGCTGGCTCGACAGCGAAGGATTCAGCGACGCGCAGCTGCGCTGGTATCTCGACTACTGCTGCCGCGACGACTACGGCGCAGGCATCGAACACGTCTCGGCCTGGGCCGGCATCCATTACTTCGCGAGCCGCCACGGCTTCCATGCGCCCGGCGATCCCACCGGCAGCGTCAACGATTCGAGCCCCGAGCGCGACGGCATCCTCACCTGGCCCGAAGGCAACGGCTGGCTCACGAAGCAGCTGGCCAGGCCGCTCGGCGACCGGCTGCGTACCGGCCAGGCCGTCACGCGCATCGCCGAGGTGCGCGACGGCGTCGAGGTCGACGCGTGGGATGCGGCCACGAAATCGCTCGTGCGCTGGCAGGCCCAGCGCTGCATCGTCGCGCTGCCCGTGTTCATCGCCGCGCGCGTGGTCGAGAACCCGCCGGCCGTGCTGAAGAACGCCGCGGCCCACGTGCGCTACGCGCCCTGGCTCGTGGCCAACATCCACCTGCGCGGCCCGCTGGCCGACCGCCATGGCGCGGCGCCGAGCTGGGACAACGTGATCCACGGCACGCGCGGCCTCGGCTACGTCGACGCGCGGCACCAGTCGCTCGACCCCACGCCGCGCGGCACCGTCCTCAGCTGGTACCGCCCCCTGGGGCCGAGCGGCTACGACGCGACGGACGGTCGCAAGCTGCTGTTCGATCGGCCGTGGAGCGGCTGGCGCGACGACCTGCTCGCAGAGCTGTCGGTGCCGCACCCCGACCTGCCTTCGCTCGCCGCGCGCATCGACGTCACGCGCTATGGGCACGCCATGTCCATCCCCAAACCGGGGCTGCTGGCGCAGATCGGCTCGCAGCGCACGGCACAGGACGCGGCGCACCGCGGCAGCGTCGTCGCGGGACGCCTGTCGTTCGCGCATGCCGACTGGTCGGGCTACTCGATCTTCGAGGAGGCGTTCACGCGTGGGCACCTCGCGGGAACGGGCGCGGCGGCGGCATGAGGCGTCCGAGGTGCAGTCACGCCGACGGGGTGCTCTGCGCAGCGAAATAAAGGAGGAGGCCGCAGGCCGGTGGACATTCGCGGACGGGGCACCCGGTGTCCTTCGCACTCACCCTGAAAAAACACCCAGCAAAGCAAACGCACCATGAATCCTTGAATTGGCCCCGGCGCAGCCCCGTGCAGTTTTCACGCGGACTTCACACACGGCGCCATTGCTTCACAGACGGTCGGCAAACTCGCGAACGCCAACAAAAACATCGGGGGAGCTTCCATGCTTCAAGTCGCCAACAGAAAACTCGCGTCGCTCAGCGACGTGCTCTTCACCGGGCTGGGCCGCGTGCTCGGCTTCCTGCGTCCGCTGGCCCGCGGGCTCATCGGTTCCTGGCGGCCGCCGGGCTGGCTGCGCATTGCCGGCGCCTTCGTGCTGCTCGGATTGCAGTGGCTGCAGCAGCGGTTGGCGTGGCTGGTGCTGCTTCTCCTATTGGTGCTGGCCGGTTGGATGGCGAGCCCCCATGTGTTGAAGTGGTGGCACGGCCTCACGCCCGACCGCGTCGAGCCCGTCGTCGCCACCGCGAAGACCGAGCCGCCGCAGCGCACCCAGATCGAGCTCGACAAGGGGCCGAACCCCTTCGTCATGAACTTCTCCGCCTCGGTCGCGCCCATTGCGCGCGTCGGCCAGGAGGCCACCGGCGTCACCATCGAGCCCGCCATTGCCGGCCGCTGGAGCTGGACCAAACAGAACCGCCTCGAATTCCTGCCCGTGCAGGACTGGCCCATCGGCCAGCCCTACAAGGTGCAGATCGCCGGCAACGCGCTCGCGCCGCACATCGAGATGGCGCAGCGCAAGTACGAGTTCACCTCGCCCGAATTCACAGCCCAGATCGCCAGCGCCGAGTTCTACCAGGACCCGGTGCAGGCCAACGTACGCCGCGCGCTTTTCCAGGTGCGCTTCTCGCACCCCGTCAACACGGCCGAGTTCGAAAAGCGCCTGGTGCTGACCTACGACCAGCCCTGCAGCAGCTCGATCTTCAGCGTCGGCAAGTGCGCGAGCGAGAAGTTCACGGTCAGCTACGACAGGTTGCGCCTCAATGCCACCCTGCAGTCGGAGCCGCTGCCGATTCCCGAGAAGACGCGTCCAGCGATTCTCAGCCTCACGGCTGGCACGGTCGCGCAGAAGGGCGGTCCCGCGCTGCGCAACGACCAGTCCCGCGCGGTCGACATCCCCGGCCTCTTCAGCCTGGCCATCGCCGGCATCGAGCCCACCATCGTCACCGGCGAGAACGGCGAACCCGAGCACGTGATGCACGTCACCGCCTCGATGCCGGTGCACGAACGCGAAATGGCGCGCGTGCTGCAGGCTTGGCTGCTGCCGGCCACGGAAGAAGCCAAGGGCGATCCCGACGACAAGTTCGACTGGTCGGCCGAGCCCGCGAAGATCACCGACGCCGTGCTGCGCCGCGCGAAGAAGATCAGCCTGCAGCCCATCGCCAGCGAGCGCGAAGTGACCGAGATGGTCAGCTTCCGCATGCCGCAGGCCGAGGGCGGGCGCTACCTGCTGGTGCGCGTGGCCAAGGGCCTGAAGACGCCCGGCGGCTACCAGCTCGGCGCGGCGCGCCAGGACGTGCTGCTGCTCAAGACCTTCGCGCCCGAGCTCACCATCATGAGCCAGGGCTCGCTGCTCGCGCTGTCGGGCGAGCGCAAGCTGCCGATCCTGGTGCGCGACCTGCCCGGCATCCGCCTCGAAATCGGCCGCCTGCTGCCGCAGCAGCTGCAGCACCTGGTGACGCAGACCAATGGTGATTTCGCGCATCCGCAGTTCTACGGCGGCCTGCAGTCGGACAACCTCGTCGACCGCTTCCAGAAGGAGATCCCGCTCAGCATCCCCGCCGGCAAGGCGCACTACGAGACCGTCGACTTCGCCGAGTACCTGCGCAGCGACGCGTCCGACCGGCGCGGCGTGTTCCTGCTCAAGGTACAGGGCTACGACCCCAAGGCCAAGAAGAAGCCCGAAGGCGATGCGCAAGCCCAACCCGAGGACGAACAGCAGCAGTCCCCGGACGAGGAAGAAGGCAACGGCGAGGGCGGCAACCCCGAGCAGCAGCTCGACCAGCGCCTCGTGCTCGTCACCGACCTGGGCATCGTCGCCAAGAAGTCGCTCGACGGTACGCGCGACGTGTTCGTGCAGAGCATTGCCAACGGACAGCCCGTGGCCGGTGCACTGGTCGAAGTGTGGGGCCGCAACGGCATGATCGTGGCGTCGCAGGCCACCGACGCGACGGGCGCGGCCAAGCTGCCCAACCTCGCCGGCTACCAGCGCGAGAAGGCACCGGTGGTGCTGGTCGTGCGCAAGGACGGCGACCTGAGCTTCCTGCCCTTCAACCGCAGCGACCGCACGCTGGACATCTCGCGCTTCGACGTCGGCGGCCTGCGCGCGGCCGGCGTGCCGAACCAGATGACGGCCTACGTCTTCAGCGATCGCGGCATCTACCGCCCGGGCGACACGATGCACATCGCGATGATGGTGAAGGCCGGCAACTGGGCCACCTCGCTGCGCGACCTGCCGCTCGAAGCCGAGATCATCGACGCGCGCGGCCTCAGCGTGCGCCGCGAGAAGCTCAAGCTCGGCCCCGGCGGCGCCGCGGAAATCGCCCACACCACGCAGGACAGCTCGCCGACCGGCAACTACACCGTCAACCTCTACCTGCCGCGCGAATCGTCGCCCGGCACGCCCGAGGTCGAAGGCCTGCTGATCGGCAGCACCACCGTGAAGGTGCAGGAGTTCCTGCCCGACCGCACCAAGGTCACGGCCAAGCTCAGCAGCGAAGTGGCCGAAGGCTGGGTCAAGCCCAAGGACCTGAAGGCGCTGATCGACGTGCAGAACCTCTTCGGCACGCCCGCGCCCGACCGCAAGGTGGAAGGCACGCTCACGCTGAGCCCCGGCTTCCCGGTGTTCCGCGCGTTCACCGACTACGCCTTCTTCGATCCGCAGCGCGCTGCCGACAGGCAGGCCGACGATCTGGGCAGCGTGCAGACCAGCGCCGACGGCAAGGCCGAATTCGACCTGCGCCTGTCGCGCTTCGACGCCGCCACCTACCAGGTGCACGTGCTGGCCAAGGCCTTCGAGCCCGAGGGTGGGCGCAGCGTGTCGGCCGAGGCGCAGACGCTGGTGAGCGACATGCCCTACCTTGTCGGCGTGAAGGTCGACGGCGACGTCGGCTACGTGAGCAAGGGCGCCGCTCGCAGTGCCACCGTGATCGCGATCGACCCGCAGGCCAGGAAGACAGCCGTGCCCGGCCTGAAGATCGAACGCGTCGAACGCAAGGTGCTGTCGGTGCTCATCAAGCAGGACAGCGGCCTGTACCGCTACGAGTCGCGCCGCAAGGAGATCGTGCTCGACGAGAAGCCCTTCGCCATCGTTGCCGCCGGCAACACCGTGGCGCTGGACACCGGCGCCCCCGGCAACTTCGCCTACGTGGTGCGCAACGCCGACGGGCTGGAGCTCAACCGCGTGGAATACAGCGTGGCCGGCAACGCCAACGTCTCGCGCTCGCTCGACCGCAATGCCGAACTGCAGCTCACGCTCGACCGCAAGGACTACGAGCCCGGGCAGGAGATCGCGGTGAGCATCCGCGCGCCCTACGTGGGCGCCGGCCTCATCACCATCGAGCGCGACAAGGTTTACGCCCATGCATGGTTCAAGACCGACAAGACCGCCTCGGTGCAGAAGATCGTGCTGCCCAAGGACTTCGAGGGCACCGGCTACATCAACGTGCACTTCGTGCGCGACCCGGCCTCGGACGAGGTCTACATGAGCCCGCTGTCGTACGGCGTCGTGCCCTTCGCCACCGCGCTGACCAAGCGCACCGCCAACCTGCAGCTCACCAGCAGCGAACTGGTGAAGCCGGGCCAGACCGTGAAGATGAAGCTCACCAGCGACAAGCCCACGCGCGCCGTGGTCTTCGCGGTGGACGAGGGCATCCTGCAGGTGGCGCGCTACAAGACGCCCGATCCGCTCAAGCACTTCTTCCAGAAGCGCGCGCTCGAAGTCGGCACGCTGCAGACGCTCGACCTGATCCTGCCGGAGTTCAAGAAGCTCATGCAGGGCGCCGCGCCCGGCGGTGACGGCGAAGGCGAACTCGGCAAGCACCTGAACCCGTTCAAGCGCAAGCGCGACAAGCCGGTGGCCTTCTGGTCGGGGCTGGTGGATGTGAACGGCAGCCGCGAGTTCAGCTACGCCGTGCCCGAGAGCTTCAACGGCAGCCTGCGCGTGATGGCCGTCGCGGTGAACGACGAGACCACCGCCGCCAAGAGCACCCGCACCGTGGTGCGCGGCGACATGGTGATCCTGCCCAACGCGCCGCTCGCCATGGCGCCCGGTGACACGGTCGAAGTGGGCGTGGGCCTCGCGAACAACATCGTGGGCTCGGGCAAGGAAGTGCCCATCGCGCTCACGCTCACCGCCTCCGGCGGGCTCGAAGTGGTGGGCGATGCCACACAGACGCTCAAGGTCAACGAGCGCGGCGAGGCGAGCACGAAGTTCAGCGTGCGCGCCAAGCCGGGCGAGCAGGCCGTGCTGGGTTCTTCGGCGCTGGTGTTCACGTCGACGCACAAGAACTTCAACGCGCGCCTGTCGACCGAAGTGAGCGTGCGGCCTGCATCGCCCTTCGTCACGCTGGTGCAGGCCGGCAGCTTCCAGCGCGCGGGAGAAATCTCGAGCCAGGCCGATCTGTACCCGAACTTCCGCCAGAGCGACGTGGCCGTGTCGGCCGCGCCGTGGTCCTTTGCCACCGGCCTCATGCAGTACCTGGAGGCCTACCCGCACGGCTGCACCGAGCAGATCACGAGCCAGACCTTCCCGGCAGTGCTGCTCTCGGGCCGTCCCGAGCTGGTGAAGGAAATGGCGCGCGGGCGCACGGCCGAGCAGGGTCCGCTGCCCGAGGCGCGCAAGACCTTCGAGCGCTACCTCGTGCAGCTGCGCGCACGGCAGACGGCCGACGGCGGCTTCTCGCTGTGGCCCGGTGCGGGCACCGACGCCTTCGCCACGCTGTACGCCGTGCACCTGCTGGTCGAGGCCAAGGACCACAAGCTGCCCGTGCCGCAAGACCTGCTGCAGAAGGCCAATGCCTACTTGCAGGGCTGGCTCGGCAGCGGCGACGCATCGCTCGACGGCTGGCGCCAGCGCACGCAGGCGGCCTACCTGCTGACGCGCCAGGGCATCATCGCGCCGGCCGCACTGGCCAACCTGCGCGAAGCATGGCGCAGCAAGCAGACGCAGGGCTGGAGCGACGACCTCGGCGCCGTCTACCTTGCCGCGAGCTACCAGCTCGTGAAGCAGGAGCAGGTGGCCAACGAGCTGCTCAACCCGGTGTGGGCCGACCTGCTCGCGCGCACCGAGAAGAAGCAGCGCCGCAACGTCTGGGGCACCTACTACGACCCGCTGGTGCACGACAGCATGACGCTGCACCTCGTGGGCCGCCACTTCCCGTCGCGCCTGAAGACGCTGAAGCCCGCAGTATGGGAAGGCATGGGCGCGATGGTGCGCGACGGCTGGTACAACAGCCTGTCGTCGGCCTCGATGCTGCTCGCGGTCGACTCGTACTTCGAGGCCGTGGGACAGAACGTGGAAGGCAAGCTCACGGCGAGCACTGTCAATGCGCAGGGCCAGGCCGCCGCACTCGCGCTGGGCGCGGTCAACCCGATCACGCGCGCCGCGGTGCCGGCCGGCACCGCCAAGCTGAAGCTGTCGAACGACAGCGACTTCAACCTGTACTACAGCTGGGCCGAACAGGGCTTCGAGCGCAACGTGCCCGCCACCGCGGTGAACAAGGGCCTCGAGATCTTCCACGAAGTGCTCGATGCCAAGGGCAACCCGATCGCCAAGGCGAAGCTCGGCGAGGAGGTCACGGTGCGGGTGCGCGTGCGCAGCCTGGAGCGGGCGAACATCAACGACGTGGCGCTGGTCGACGTGCTGCCCGGCGGGCTGGAGCCGGTGCTGCAGGCCGTGGGCGACGACGACGATGCGAATGCCGACGCGCCGATCTGGAAGAAGCGCCTCGGTGGCGGCGGCTCGTGGAAGGTGCAGTACGCGGACATCCGCGAAGACCGCGTCGTGTTCTACGGCAGCGTCAACAAGGACCTGCTCGAAGTGACCTACAAGGCGCGCGCCACCAACGTGGGCGACTACGTGGTGCCGGCCGCGTACGGCGAGGCGATGTACGACCGGCGCGTGTTCTCGCGCTCGGCCGGTGCGCGCTTCCAGGTGGTGGCGAATTGATCGTGACGCGCTCTTGCCTTGTCCCCTCTCCCGCGTGCGGGAGAGGGTTAGGGTGAGGGTGCGGCGCTTCCTATGACCTCCGCGCTCGATCCATCGCCGATGCCCTCACCCCAGCCCTCTCCCGCAAGCGGGAGAGGGAGGAAGGCCGTCATCGCCCTTGCGGTCTTCGTCGTGCTGCTTGTCCTTCTTCGCCTGTGGCCCCACGCCCCGCTGAGCGAAACCGTCGGCAGCTCGCGCGCCGTCTATGCGCAAGGCGGCGAGCTGATGCGGCTCACGCTCGCGGCCGACGAACAGTACCGGCTCTGGGTGCCGCTGGAGCGCATCTCGCCCACGCTGGTCGATGCGGTGCTGCTGTACGAAGACCGGCGCTTCTACACGCACCCCGGCGTCAACCCTGCCGCGCTGGCGCGAAGCGCGTGGCGCATCGCCAGCGGCGAGCGCCGCCAGGGCGGCTCCACGCTCACCATGCAGCTCGCGCGCCGCGTGTACGGTATCGACAGCCGCACGCCCACCGGCAAGGTCGCGCAGATCTTCGCCGCGCTGTGGCTGGAGGCGCGCTTCAGCAAGCACGACATCCTCGAGGCCTACCTCAACACCGCCCCCTATGGCGGCAACATCGAAGGCGTGCAGGCGGCGAGCCTCATCTACTTCCGCAAGGACGCCGCCAAGCTCAGCCTGCCCGAGGCGCTGACGCTCGCGGTGATTCCGCAGAACCCCGTCAAGCGCATCGCCGAGCGCGGCCGCAACGCCGAGCTGCAATCGGCGCGCGAACGCCTGTGGGCGCTGTGGGCCGAGCGCGATCCGGCGGCGAAGCAGCACGCGCCCGACGCGCAGCTCGCGCTCTCGGCACAGTCGCGCGGCAGCCTGCCTTTTCTGGCACCGCACGCCACCGACATGCTGCTCGCGCAGGAGCGTGGCGTGCAGGAAGTGCGCACCACCATCGACCTGCGCATGCAGGCCACGCTCGAACGCGTGATGGGCCAGTACCTGCGCGCGCATGCCGACGTGGGCATGAACAACGCGAGCGCGCTGCTGCTCGATGCGTCGACGATGCAGGTGCGCGCGATGATCGGCTCGGCCGACTTCCGCAACGACGCCATCTCGGGGCAAGTCAACGGCGTTCTGGCCAAGCGCTCGCCGGGCTCCACCCTCAAACCCTTCATCTACGCGCTGGCGCTCGACCAGGGGCTGTTGCATCCGAAGACCATGCTGAAGGACGCGCCCACCTCCTTCGGCCCCTACACGCCTGAGAACTTCGACCACCGCTTCGCCGGGCCGCTGCCCGCGCAGGAGGCACTGATCCGCAGCCGCAACGTGCCCGCGGTGGCCGTGGCAGCGAAGCTCTCGAAGCCGGGGCTCTACGACTTCATGCGCCTGGCCGGCGTGCAGAAGCTGCAGGGCGAATCGCACTACGGCCTCGCGCTGGTGCTCGGCGGCGGCGAGGTCACGCCCGAGGAGCTGGCTGGCATGTATGCGACGCTGGCCAACGGCGGCATCTCGCAGCCGATCCGCTACACGCAGCCCGCGCCCGGCGAGCGGCCCGTGCAGCCGCTGCGCTTGCTGAGCGAGGAAGCGTCGTTCATCACGCTCGACATGCTGCGCCACACGCCGCGCCCCGACACCACGCTGCCCGCACGCCCGGCCATCGCGTGGAAGACGGGCACGTCCTGGGGCTTTCGCGACGCGTGGACGGCCGGCGTGTTCGGCCGTCACGTGCTGGTGGTGTGGGTCGGCAATTTCGACGGCACCAGCAATCCCGCGCTGGTGGGCGTCGACGCCGCCGCGCCGCTGTTCCTGCGCATGGTCGATGCGCTGCGCGCCGAGCGGCTCGACCCGGGCGAAATCGCATCGCGCCAGCCGGCGGACCTGCGCCAGATCGAGGTCTGCGCCGCGACGGGCGGCCTGCCCGATGCGATGTGCCCGGTGCGCACCATGACATGGTTCATCGCCGGCAAGTCGCCGATCCAGGTCAGCAACCTGCACCGCGCAGTGTGGGTCGACGAAACGACCGGCAAGGTGGTCTGCGGCCCGCAGCCCAATGCGCGCCAGCAGGTGGTGGAGCAATGGGGCAGCGACATGCGCCGCCTGTTCCGCCAGGCCGGACTGCCACGCGCGAGCGCGCCGGCGGACGGCTGCGAGAAGGATGGCGATGCGCCGGAAAGCGCGCCGCTCATCACGTCGCCCTTGCGCGGCGTGCGCCACACGCTGCGCGTGAAAAAGCCCGAGCCGCTGGTGCTGCGCGCCGAGGCTGCCGCGGGCACGCAGGCCATCTACTGGTTTGCCGACGACGCGCTCATCGGCCGCGCCGCGCCCGGCGAAGGCATCACCTGGATGCCCGATCTCTCCGTATCGGGGCGGCGCTATGTGCTGCGCGCGGTCGACGACCAGGGCCGCGCGGAGTCGCGCGAAGTGACGGTGGACGTCGCTCCTTGAAAGGATGTCATGGCCGCGTCATGCCGCCTCGGCATGGTCACGCGTTTTGAACTCGAACGCCTTCCTTTCCATGACGCGCATCGCCTCCCTGTCTTTCATCGCTCTTGCCGCTGCACTCGCGTGCGGCGGCGCGACGGCCCAGACCGCCTTCCCCTCCACGCTCGCCGGCCACGCCGTCCTGCCCGCGCAGAGCTTCGTCGCTGCGCCCAAGGACGCGCCGGCCGACCTGCAGGCCAGCGGCAAGTTCACGACCGGCAAGCGCGTCGAGGCGATCGGCTCGGTCGAAGGCCTGTCGGCCGGCCGCGGCACCGGCGTGTCGCTGCCCTTCAAAGGCCAGCCGCTGCAGGGCCACTCGGGCATCAAGAAGATGGACGACGGCAGCTTCTGGATCCTCACCGACAACGGTGCCGGTACCAAGGCCAACTCGCCCGACTTCATGCTCTACCTGAACCACTACAAGGTGGACTTCAAGAGCGGCAAGTTCAACCGCCTGAACACCATCTTCCTGCATGACCCGGACAAGAAGGTGCCCTTCCGCATCGTCCACGAAGGCACCAAGCAGCGCTACCTGACGGGCGCCGACTTCGACCCCGAGAGCTTCCAGTTCGCCGGCGGCGCGCTGTGGATCGGCGAGGAGTTCGGACCCTTCCTGATCAAGGCCGACCTCAAGGGCAAGGTGCTCGCCGTGCACGACACGCTGGTCGACGGCAAGGCCGTGCGCTCGCCCGATCACCCCGCAGTGACCACGCCAGGCATGCCCGGCGGCGCGGTCGATTTCCAGATCAAGCGCTCCAAGGGCTTCGAGGGCATGGCCTCGTCGAAGGACGCAAGCAAGCTCTACGCGCTGCTCGAAGGCCCGGTGTGGAACGCCGAGGCCAAGGACTACGAACGCGTCGACGGCAAGGAAGCGCTGCGCGTGCTGGAGTTCGATGTGGCCGCCGAGAAGTGGACGGGCCGCCACTGGAAATACGTGCTCGAAGCCAATGGCAACGCCATCGGCGACTTCAACATGATCGACGCAACCACCGGCTTGATCATCGAACGAGACAACGGCGAAGGCACGAGCGACAAGGCTTGCCCCGAAGGCCAGAAGCGCACCGACTGCTTCCACGACATCGCGAAGTTCAAGCGCGTCTACAAGGTCGAGCTGAACGACGCGAACGCGGGTGGCCCGGTGCGCAAGATCGGCTACATCGACCTGCTGAACATCGCCGACCCCGACAAGCTCGCACGCAAGCCGCTGAACGACGGCGTGCTGAAGTTTCCCTTCTTCACCATCGAGAACGTCGACGTGGTGGACGCCACGCACATCGTGGTCGGCAACGACAACAACCTGCCGTTCTCGAGCAGCCGCGAGCCGAACAAGGCGGACGACAACGAGCTGGTGCTGCTGGAAGCGGGCGCGTTGCTGCAGGCGAAGTAAGCGGCGCCTGCCGCGAGGGCATCGGCACCGCCTTGCTGTCTTTCAGGTGTCCGTGCCGCGCTGCTGCACCAAGGTCATCGCGAACTGGCCGTTGCCGACCGACCAGTCCGAGTAATCATTTTCGTGAGTGAAGATGAAAACGTCGGCTGGTGCGATGCCAGCCTGGTGTTCCAGGTTGTGCGCGATCTGGCCATAAAGTGTCCGTTTCATCGCATCGCTGCGCCCCCGGCGCATGGTGATCTCGACCACGATCACGCGATCGGAACGTGCCACGCCATTGAACCTGCGATCGAAAAAGAAATGGTCGGCCCTGTACGGGTTCACCAGGTTGAACAGCTCGTCCTCCGGCATCCCGATACTGCCGACCAGTGCGTCGTGGATGCCTCGCACGATGGCCTGGCATTGGGCGGGAGGCGTGTCTTCAGGGACGGCGGTGCGAATGAAAGGCATGGTGACGGACTCCAGCAAAAGCGATGCATGCCGCCGGACGATTCCGGACAGGTCATGCGCCGTTTGTAGGCGCCGCAAAGCAAAAAACGAACCGATGAATTTGCCGGTGCTATGTGCAATAAAGTCACTTCACCATGAAACAGCATCTTCGCCACATGAACGCGCTGCGCGCCTTCGAAGCGGCCGGCCGTCTGGGCCGCATGACCCTGGCCGCCGACGAGTTGCATGTCACGCCTGGTGCGATCAGCCGGCAGGTGCGGCAACTCGAGGATGCGCTCGGCGTCGTGTTGTTCGAAGGGCCGAAGAACCGGCCCGTGCTGACCGTTGCCGGCAAGTACTTGCAGCCGACCCTGTCGGCGGCCTTCATGCAGATCGAACAGGTGGTGGATGCCATGCTTGAGCGGCAGCACACGACATTGGACGTCTCCTGCCTCAGCACCTTCACGATGCGCTGGCTCATTCCGCGGCTCTACGATTTTCATGCGAGCCAGCCGGACATCGGCGTGCGGCTCAAGGCCACGGACCAGAGTGCGGCAACGCCGGTGTCGCGCAGCGACGTCGCGATCTCGGTGGTGCAGGACGAAGACGAGGAGGCGGCGCCTGCCGATGTGTTCCTGTTCGACGAACTGCTCGGCCCCGTGCTGGCTCCCGGCCTGGCCGACCGGTTGCGGCTCGGCGAGCCGGCCGATCTCGAGAATCGGGAGATCCTGCAGACGCGCACGCGGCGCAATGCCTGGTCGATGTGGAGCGCATCGGTCGGCAGCGCGGTGCGAGTTTTGCCCGGCACGGAGTTCGAGCACTACTACTTCACGCTGGAGGCTGCGATCGGCGGCCTGGGCATCTGCATCGCGCCCTGGCATCTCGTGATGGACGACGTGCGGGCGGGACGATTGACCGCGCCCTTGGGCTTTCATGCCAGCGGCTACCGCTATGTCGCCAGGCGCAACGGCACCCGGGACGAGGCGGCGCGACTGTTTTGCGACTGGCTTCAGGCCCAGGCCATGGCGATGCCACAGCCCGGGCCGCTCGGCCCGCGGGCCGTCAGGCCCGCATCAGCGCCTCGATCTCGTCCGCCTTCACGGGCACGCCGCGCGAGATGAGCTCGCAGCCGGTGGCCGTGACGATCGCGTCGTCCTCGATGCGGATGCCGATGCCGTGGAACTGCTCCGGTACGCCGTCGGCGGGCCGCACGTAGATGCCGGGCTCCAGCGTCAGCACCATGCCCGGATGCAGGATGCGGCTCGGGCGGTTCTTGATGACCTCGTTCGACAGCGGATCCTTGCGCTCGCTCACCTCGCCAATCTGCGTGGGCTCGACGTAGCTGCCGCAATCGTGCACGTCCATGCCGAGCCAGTGGCCTGTGCGGTGCATGTAGAACTGGAAGTAGGCGCGCGAGTCGATCACGTCGTCCACGCCGCCCACCTTGTTGGCGTCGAGCAGGCCGAAGTCGAGCATGCCCTGCGCCAGCACCTTCACCGCGGCGTCGTGCGGATCGGTGAAGCGGTTGCCGGCCTTGGTGACGGCGGCCGCGGCGTCCTGGCTGGCCAGCACGAGGTCGTACAGCGCGCGCTGCGGGCCGGTGAACTTGCCGTCGGCCGGGAAGGTGCGGGTGATGTCGCTCGCATAGCCGTCGAGTTCGCAGCCGGCGTCGATCAGCACCAGCTCGCCCTTGCGCAGCGGTGCCGCATCGGCGCGGTAGTGCAGCACGCAGGCGTTGGCGCCGGCCGCGACGATGGAGTAGTAGGCCGGGTACTGCGAGCCGCCAAGGCGGAATTCGTGCAGCAGCTCGGCGTCGAGGTGGTACTCGCGCGCGTCCTTGCCCTCGCGCAGCATGCGGGCCGAGAGCTGCATCGCGCGCACGTGGCCGCGGGCGCTGATCTGCGCGGCGCGGCGCATGATGTCCTGCTCGTGCGCGTCCTTGATCAGGCGCATCTCGTCGAGCGGGCCGCACAGGTCGCGCTGTTCCTCGGGGCACAGCGCGCCGTAGCGCACGCGGGCGCGAACCGACTGCAGCCAGCCGTCGATGCGGGTCTCGAGGCCCTTGTGGATGGCGAATGGGAACCACACGGTCGAGCGGTTCTCGAGCAGCTTCGGCAGCCTGGCATCGAGGTCGGCGACCGAGAAGGCTTCGTCGACACCGAGTGCCGCGGGTGCCGCGTCGGGGCCGAGGCGGTAGCCGTCCCAGATCTCGCGCTCCAGGTCCTTCGGCGCGCAGAACAGCGTGGCGCGGCCATCGCCCGCCAGCACCAGCCAGGCATTGGGCTCTGTGAAGCCGGTCAGGTAATAGAAGTAGCTGTCGTGGCGGTAGAGGAAATCGGTGTCGCGGTTGCGCGGGCGTTCGGGCGCGGTCGGGATGATCGCGATGCCGTCCTTGCCCAGCTGCGAGGCGAGGCGCGCGCGGCGCTCGGCGTAGATCGTGGTGGTGGCTGCTGAAGTCATCTGCTTGGCGTGTTCAGTTGGGCGAGTCGTTCGGGGGTGCCCACATCGGTCCAGGGGCCGGTGTAGAGCTCGGCGCTCACGAGTTCATTGTCCATCGCGGCGCGCAGGATCGGTGCCAGCGGGGCTTTGCGGCCGGCCGGGTTTCCGCTCGGGATGTCGCAGTACGGTGGCGCGAAGAGCTCGGCGCGGTACAGGCCGATGGTCGAGAAGGTGAACTTCCGGTCGGCCGTGTTGAGCGCGAGGCCCCCGGCGGACAAGCCGAAATCGCCCTTGGGGTTGTGCGCGGGGTTCGGCACCAGCCACAGGTGCGCGAGCTTGCCGCTGGCGACGAAGCGGTCGACCGAGTCTTGCGTGAAGGCGAAGTCCGGCGCGAACACGTCGCCGGCCGCGACCCAGAACACCTCGCCGAGCAAAGGCAGCGCACGCACGATGCCGCCGGCCGTCTCCAGCGCGCCGCCGAAGTCGCGGCCCTCGTCGGAATATGAAATCGACAGTGCCGATGGCCCCTGCAACAAGGGCTTGGCGCCGAACCGCTCGGAGATCTGCGTGCCCAGCCAGTCCGTGTTGACCACCAGCTCGGTGAACCCGCCCGCGGCCAGCGCTTCCATCGGCCACTGCATCAGCGGCTTGCCGCGCACTTCGAGCAGGGGCTTGGGAGTGATGTCGGTCAGCGGCCGCATGCGTTCGCCGCGCCCCGCGGCCAGGATCATGGCCCGCACGGAAATCGAAGCTGCGTTCGTCATCGGCTGATTCTTTCGGGAAACACCGAGGAGCCGGCTTTGCCGGGCCTCTGGTGTCGCCCCCGGTAGGGGGTGGGAGAAGCGGCACGAAGTGCGCGGAGCCTGGGGGCGAGTGTCATTTCCGCCCGCGCTGCAGCTCGTTGCGTTCGCTGTGGAGGGGCTGGAACAGCGCCACCAGGCATTCCATCAGCGCATGCGCCTTGGCCGAGTGGTCGCCGCTGAAATTGCAGACGTACACGTCGAGCGTCACGCCGCGCTGCTCGGGCCAGGTGTGGATGCACAGATGCGATTCGGCCAGCAGCACCGTGGCCGTGACCCCGCCCGGGCCCTGCGGCGTGGCCGGAAAACCATGGACCAGCCTGCCCACCGCCTGCAGCCCGGCGGCGTCCACCGCCTTGAGGCAAACGGCGCCCAGGGCCTCCTGGTCGGTCAGCCATTGAAGGCCGCATTGGCAGTCGTGAAGGTCGGCGGTGAGGTGCAGCCCGTGCATGGGGCGCAACTCTAGCAGTCCGGCCGCTGCACAAGAGAGCATCGGGCGGGCGTTTGCCCTGTATCGGCGGGTGTCCGGGCTCGCCCGGTAAAATCGCGGGTTCCCCCTATCTCCTCCCACCCTTTTCCCCCGAAAGTCCACCGCAAATGGCAAACCACGCCCTGATGGCCAACGCAATCCGCGCTCTGGCCATGGATGCCGTCCAACAAGCAAATTCCGGACATCCGGGCGCACCGATGGGCATGGCCGACATGGCCGTCGCACTCTGGGGCGAACACCTGCGCTACAACCCCGCCAACCCGCACTGGTTCGACCGCGACCGCTTCGTGCTGTCGAATGGCCATGCATCGATGCTGCTGTACTCGGTGCTGCACCTCACGGGCTACGACCTGCCGATGGAGGAAATCAAGCACTTCCGCCAGCTGCACAGCAAGACCGCCGGCCACCCCGAAGTCGACGTGACGCCGGGCGTTGAAACCACCACCGGCCCGTTGGGCCAGGGCATCACCAACGCCGTGGGCTTCGCGCTGGCCGAGAAGCTGCTCGCTGCCGAGTTCAACCGCAATAGCCACAACGTCGTCGACCACCACACCTACGCCTTCCTGGGCGACGGTTGCATGATGGAAGGCATCAGCCACGAAGCCTGCGCCCTCGCTGGCGCCTGGCACCTGAACAAGCTGATCGCGCTGTACGACGACAACGGCATCAGCATCGACGGCCAGGTCAAGCCCTGGTTCATCGACAACACCGAAGAGCGCTTCAAGGCTTACGGCTGGAACGTCATCGGTCCGATCGACGGCAACGACGCCAAGGACGTGTCCAAGGCCATCGCCAAGGCCAAGAAGGAAGAATCGAAGCCCACGCTGATCATCTGCAAGACGACCATCGGCAAGGGCAGCCCGAACCGCGCCGGCACCGCCAAGGCGCACGGCGAGGCGCTGGGCGCCGAAGAAATCAAGCTCACCCGCGACGCGATCGACTGGCACTACCCGCCCTTCGAAGTCCCGGCCGAGGTGTACGCCGACTGGGACCACAAGGCCGAAGGCGCGAAGACTGAAGCCGCCTGGAACGACAAGTTCGCCGCCTATGCCGCCGCGTATCCCGAGCTGGCCGCCGAGTTCACCCGCCGCATGAAGGGCGAGCTGCCCAAGGACTTCCACCAGGTCGCGTTCGACACCGTGGTCGCCGCCCACACCAGGGGCGAGACCGTCGCCAGCCGCAAGGCCAGCCAGCTCGCGCTGGAAGCCTTCACCGCTGCGCTGCCCGAAATGCTCGGCGGCAGTGCCGACCTGACCGGCTCGAACCTCACCAACACCAAGAGCACCGCCGCGCTGCGCTTCGACGCCAAGACCGGCGCAGTCGTGCTGAACGCGCCCCCCGCGCCGGTGGTGCTCCAGGGCGCCGAAGACGAAGCCGCACAAGGCGCTGCCGTCGAGCCGCCGCACGGCGAGATCGGCCGCCACATCAACTACGGCGTGCGCGAGTTCGGCATGGCCGCCATCATGAACGGCGTGGCGCTGCACGGCGGCTACATCCCCTACGGCGGCACCTTCCTCACCTTCAGCGACTACAGCCGCAACGCCATCCGCATGGCCGCGCTGATGAAGCGCCGCGTGATCCACGTGTTCACGCACGACTCCATCGGCCTCGGCGAAGACGGCCCGACGCACCAGTCGATCGAGCACGCCGCGTCGCTGCGCCTGATTCCGAACCTCGACGTCTGGCGTCCGGGCGACACGGCCGAAACGGCCGTGGCCTGGGCCGTGGCGCTGCAGAACCAGTCGCGCCCGACCGCGCTGCTGCTGAGCCGCCAGAACATCGCCTACGCACCGAAGAGCGAGCTCGGCGACATCAGCCGCGGCGCCTACGTGCTGTCCGAGCCCGAAGTCGTCGGCCTCAAGAGCAAGAAGACGGCCGCCGTCATCATCGCCACCGGCTCCGAGGTGCCGCTCGCACTGGCAGCGCAGAAGCTGCTGGCCGAGAAGAAGATCGCCGTGCGCGTGGTGTCGATGCCCTCGACCACCACCTTCGACCGCCAGGACGTGGCCTACAAGAAGAGCGTGCTGCCGAAGAAGATTCCGCGCATCGCCGTCGAGATGGGCTGCACCGGCGGCTGGTGGAAGTACGGCTGCGCGGCCGTCGTCGGCATCGACACGTACGGCGAGTCGGCACCGGCGCCCGCGCTGTTCAAGCACTTCGGTTTCACGGCGGAGAACGTTGCCGCCACCGTGGAAGCGGCGCTGCGCGACTGACGTCGCACAGCCCGCTTTCCCGTCCGATCACGATTTTTCAACCTTTAGGAGCAAGTCAGATGGCTATCAAACTCGGTATCAACGGCTTCGGCCGCATCGGTCGCAACGTGCTGCGCGCAGCGGTGCAGAACTTCAAGAACGACATCGAGATCGTTGCCATCAACGACCTGCTCGAGCCGGACTACCTGGCCTACATGCTCCAGTACGACTCGGTGCATGGCCGCTTCAAGGGCGAAGTCACGGTTGAAGGCAACACGCTGATCGTCAACGGCAAGAAGATCCGCCTCACGCAAGAGCGCGATCCGTCGCAGCTCAAGTGGAACGAGGTCGGCGCCGACATCGTGCTCGAATCGACCGGCCTGTTCCTCACGAAGGAAACGGCGCAGAAGCACATCGACGCGGGCGCCAAGAAGGTCATTCTGTCGGCGCCGTCGAAGGACGACACCCCGATGTTCGTCTACGGCGTGAACGACAAGAAGTACGCCGGCGAAGCCATCATCAGCAACGCCAGCTGCACCACCAACTGCCTGGCTCCGCTGGCCAAGGTGCTGAACGACAAGTGGGGCATCAAGCGCGGCCTGATGACCACCGTGCACGCCGCCACCGCCACGCAGAAGACCGTGGACGGCCCGAGCAACAAGGACTGGCGCGGCGGCCGCGGCATCCTGGAAAACATCATTCCCTCGAGCACTGGCGCCGCCAAGGCCGTGGGCGTGGTGATCCCCGAGCTCAACAAGAAGCTCACGGGCATGAGCTTCCGCGTGCCGACCTCCGACGTGTCGGTGGTCGACCTGACCGTGGAGCTGGTGAAGGAAGCCACGTACAAGGAAATCTGCGCCGAAATGAAGGCACAGAGCGAAGGCGCGCTCAAGGGCGTGCTGGGCTACACGGAAGACAAGGTGGTGGCCACCGACTTCCGCGGTGACCCGCGCACCTCGATCTTCGACGCCGAAGCCGGCATTGCGCTCGACGGCACCTTCGTGAAGCTCGTGAGCTGGTACGACAACGAGTGGGGCTACTCGAACAAGTGCCTGGAGATGGTGAAGGTTGTTTCGAAGTAAGGCTTCGAGGCTTCAATGAAGAACGCGCCTGGGGGCGCGTTTTTTCATGGTGCGTTCAACGCAGTTTCTCGTTCCTGCGAACCTCGCTGCTCAATTGCGACGTCAGCCGCGTCGCAGCCCTTCGCGCCGCCAGCCCGAAGTCGCCCTTGAACTCGCCGAACTCCGCCGTGCCGTTGCCCGAGGCGCGGATACGCGGCCTGCCCCGCCGGCACGGCGACGATGTTCGCGTGGCTCGAATCGAAGGCAGTCTCCGCACGGTAGGTCTTGCGCAGGCGCTGGCTTGCGCCTGCGGCCTCAGGCAGGTTCGAGCACGTGGATCAGCTTGCTGTCGACGAATTCCTTGGTCTTCTCGCCGTGGGCTTTCATGTGCGGGGCCACGGCATGGGCCTGCAGGTGCGCCAGCGTTTCCCACTTCTCGACGACGACAAAGGTGTCGGAGCCGAAGCTGGCCTTGGACGTCGGAATGCCTTGCGCATCGACCGTGGCGGCGTATTCGATGCAGCCCGCTTCGGCCAGCACGGCCGCGCGGTTCCCGGCGAAGGCTTCGAGCAGTCTGGCGCGCTGGCCGGGCTTGGCGGTGATGACGGCGACGACGTGAATCATTGAAAGAGTCTCCAGTGGGTAAAAGATGCGACGGTCGAATCTAAGAGAAACGGTGCCGCCGTGCAGGTCCGGTCCGCGACAACACCACGGCCTCGTTCCTGGCATCGCCTGCATGTTCTTCCCGCTGGCCGCGCGGTCTCGCCATGTGTCTGTCCGATTGTTGAATGCAGGTTAACGATGGATTGACTTCGAGCGCGAATCGTTGGGTGCACCCGCTCCTAAAGTGGCAGCTCCCCAGCAGCATTCCATGAAGGACATCGATGAGCAGCTACAGCATTGCCACCATTCCCGGCGACGGCATCGGCAAGGAAGTGATCCCGGCCGGACGCGAAGTGATGGAGGCGCTGGCCGCAGCCTCCAACGGCGCGCTGAATTTCACCTTCGAGGATTTCGGCTGGGGCGGCGATTACTTCCGCGAGCACGGCGTGATGATGCCGGCTGATGGCCTCGACGCGCTGCGCAAGAAGGACGCCATCCTCTTCGGCTCCGCCGGCGACCCGCACATTCCCGACCACATCACCCTCTGGGGCCTGCGCCTGAAGATCTGCCAGGGCTTCGACCAGTACGCCAACGTGCGCCCGACGCGCATCCTGCCGGGCATCGACGGCCCGCTCAAGCGCTGCGGCCCGGACGACCTGAACTGGGTCATCGTGCGCGAGAACTCCGAAGGCGAGTACGCCGGCGTCGGCGGCCGCGTGCACCAGGGCCACCCGATCGAAGCCGCCACCGACGTGAGCATGATGACCCGCGCCGGCGTCGAGCGGATCATGCGCTTCGCCTTCAAGCTGGCCCAGTCACGCCCCCGCAAACTGCTGACCGTCATCACCAAGAGCAACGCCCAGCGCCATGCGATGGTGATGTGGGACGAGATCGCGCTGCAGATCTCCAGGGAGTTCCCGGACGTCACCTGGGACAAGGAGCTGGTCGACGCCTCGACCGCGCGCATGATCAACCGGCCGGCATCGCTGGACACCATCGTCGCGACCAACCTGCATGCCGACATCCTCAGCGACCTCGCTGCCGCGCTGGCGGGCAGCCTGGGCATTGCGCCCACCGGCAACATTGATCCCGAGCGGCGCTATCCCTCGATGTTCGAGCCGATCCACGGCTCGGCCTTCGACATCATGGGCAAGGGGCTGGCCAATCCGGTCGGCACCTTCTGGTCGGTCGTGATGCTGCTCGAGCACCTGGGCGAAGTCCAGGCCGCGCGCCGCGTGATGGAGGCCGTGGAGCACGTCACCGCGAACCGGTCGCTGCACACGCGCGACCTCGGCGGCAACGCCACCACTGCGCAGGTGACGCGTGCCGTGTGCGAGCACATTGCCAGTGCGCGGCAAGGCCTCCCGGCCTGAACCCAGGCCCCGGCCGCGGCGCGCCTCGATGCAGCCGGGCACGACAACAACGAGCCAGAGACAAGACCATGACCGCTTCTTCTTTCCCTTTCATCCAGGGCAGGCGCACCGTGCTGCGGGCCGGCGCCCTGGCGCTGGGCCTGGGCACTGCCGCACTGGCCTTCGCGCAGCCGGCTGCCTGGCCCACGCGGCCCCTCAGCCTCGTCGTGCCCTTCCCGGCCGGCGGCACCACCGACGTGTTGGCCCGTGCGCTGGCCGAAAAGCTGTCGCAGTCCCTCGGCCAGCCTGTCGTGGTCGAGAGCAGGCCCGGCGCGGGCGCCACGCTCGGCGCCGATTACGTCGCCAAGGCCAAGCCCGATGGCTACACGCTGCTGATGGGCGCGGTGCACCACACCATCGCCACCAGCGTCTACAAGAAGCTGCCCTACGATTTCCAGAAAGACCTGGCGCCGATCACCGTCGTGGCCATGGTGCCCAACGTGCTGGTCATCAACGCGGCCAGCACGCCCGCGAAGAACGTGGCCGAGCTGGTTGCGCTCGCCAAGGCCGCACCCGGCAAGCTGGCCTATGGCTCCAACGGCAACGGCACGGCGCAGCACCTGATCGGCACGCAGTTCCAGGCCAGCACCGGCACCACGCTGCTGCACGTGCCGTACAAGGGCAGCGGCCCGCTCACCACCGACCTGCTCGGCGGGCAGGTGGCCATGTCCTTCGACACCATCACGCCGGTGCTGCAGCACATCAAGGGCGGCAAGCTGCGCGCGCTGGCCGTGACCACCGCGCGCCGCTCGTCGGTGCTGCCCGACGTGCCGACGCTGGAAGAGGCGGGTCTCAAGGGTTTCGACATCGGCACCTGGTTCGGCGTGCTCGCGCCGGCGGCCACGCCGAAGGAGATCGTTGCGCGGCTCAACATCGAGATGGTGAAGATCATCAGATCGCCCGACTTCGCGCAGCGCATGCAGGCCATCGGCGCCGAGCCGCTGGGCGGCACGCAGGAAGAGATGGCGCGGCAGATCCGCGAAGAAACCGCCAAATTCGGGAAGCTCGTGAAGGAAGGCGGCGTGGCGATCGAGTAGGCCGATGGGCCGGCGCCGTACGGAGCAGTTCGTTACGCGGAAGACACACCTCGGGGGCGCCGGCACCGTGCGGAGGCCATAGGATCGGGGCCTTCGAATTCATCGTTGCCGTCCTGCCCATGTTCATCGTCACCCTCACCTACACCCGCCCCCTCGAAGAGGTCGATGCGCTGATGGACGCGCACATGACCTGGCTCAAGAAGCACTACGAAAGCGGGTTGTTCGTGGCGTCGGGGCGGCAGGTGCCGCGCACGGGCGGCGTGATCCTCGCGCGCTCGGGCGACCGTGAAGGGCTCGAATCGGTGTTGGCGCGCGACCCGTTCGTGCAGGGTGGTGTCGCGCGGGTGGACGTGACCGAGTTCGTGCCGAGCATGACCGCTCCCGGCATGGAAGCCCTGAAAAAATTCTGATTGCCCGCCCCCGGTCAGCCTGCGGGGGTTTCCTTGCGGCCGTCCGGATGGAGCGCGAAGCGCGCAGCCTCGCGGCCGTGCACCGGCGCCGGGTCGTTCCACGGCCAGCCGCCGAACTGCGTGCGGCGGTAGTCGGCCATGGTCTGGCTGATCTCGGCCTGCGTGTTCATCACGAAGGGGCCGTACTGCGCCACCGGCTCGGCGATCGGGCGGCCCTGCAGCACGAGGAATTCGCTGGCTTCGTCGTCGCCGTTGACCAGCTCGACCGCGGCATCCGCGCGCAGCTCGACGGCGGCCGGGCCTTCGATGCGCTGGCCGGCGAGGTACGCCATCGCACCCTTGAAGAAATAGAGCATCCGTCGCGTGCCCTCGCCCGTGGCGGCCGGCAGCGTCCATTGCGCGCCGGGCGTCATCTTCAGCGTCCAGATCGCCACGTCGGCACCGGCCTGCGCGGCCCATGAATCGGGTGGCGGCGAGAGCGGGTGGATCGGCTCCTGGCCGGCCGCTGCATCGCCGAGGCGGCCTGCGATCACCGCGACCTCGGTGCGCCCGCCCTTCGCGTCATCGGATGCGAAGCGCGGAATGGCCTCCGACCAGAACATCGTGAAGTGCGGCTCGGCCATCTTGTTCTTCGCGGGCAGGTTGAGCCAGATCTGGAACAGCTCGAGCGGATTGGCCGCGCCGTTGTCGAGCAGCGGGAACATCTCCGAATGCACGATGCCCTTGCCGGCCGTGAGCCATTGCACGTCGCCGCCGCCGAAGCGCGCGGTGGCGCCCAGCGAATCGGAATGGTCGACCAGCCCCTTGCGCACGATGGTCACGGTCTCGAAGCCGCGGTGCGGATGCGAGGGAAAGCCCGGCACCGTATCGCCGTGGTACATGCTCCAGCCGTCCTTGCGGCTGAAGTCCTGGCCGATCTGGCGGCCGGCCAGCGACGCCTCGGGGCCCATGCGGCCGTTGGCCTTCGGGTAGGCGTCGTCGTGGTACACGCAGAACAGGAACGGGTCGATCGTCTGCCACGGGAAACCGAGGGGTGCGATCTTCACGATGGGGCTGTTGCGCTCGTTGTTGTTGTTGTCGGACATGCGGTTGTTCCTTTCCAGGTGAGGCTCGGCCGATGATGCCTTGCCGGTGCCTGGAATATCGGGCCGCCGCCGCCTTCCGGTAGACGCCTTCCCTGCAACAGTGAAGAGCGCGTATGGAACGATCGGCATCAGGGGTTCTGATGCGTCACCGCGGCGTTGGGGTCCATGTACATCAACTCCCAGAGGTGGCCGTCGATGTCCTGGAAGCCGTGGCCGTACATGAAGCCATAGTCCTGCGGCTCGCGCGGCACCGTGCCGCCGGCGGCCACCGCCTTGGCGACCATGGCATCGACTTCGGCGCGGCTCTCGCACGACAGGCACAGCAGCACTTCGGTGCTCTTGCTGGTGTCGGTGAGGCTCTTGGTCGTGAAGGTCTTGAAGAAGTCCTCGACCAGCAGCATGGCGTGGATGCTGTCTTTCTGAATCACCATGCACGCCGCATTCGCATCGGTGAACTGTTCGTTGAAGGTGTAGCCCAGCGCGGCGAAGAAAGCCTTGGACTTCTCCAGGTTCTTGACGGGGAGGTTCACGAAGATCTGCTTGTTGGCCATGGTGTTTCCTGTGTCTATGAAGGGGTGGATCAACTGCTTGCCGGCATGTTTGTGTACGCCGTCCACAAAAGATATCAAAGAAAATGGACGGCGTCCACATCTTCTTTCGATCGAGCGGATCGGGCGCACAACGGAGCCGTTGCGGGGAGCGAAAAAGACGGAGCATCATGGCCGCATGGAAATCGAGTTCAAGTTCTGCATTCCCGCCGGCCGCCTGAAAGCCGTCGAAGCCGCCCTGAAGCGCGGCGCCGTCGTACGCACCCGCCTGCAGGCCCGCTATTTCGACACCGCCGACCAGCGGCTGGCCGCCCACGGCATGGTGCTGCGGCTGCGCAAGGAGGGACCGCGCTGGGTGCAGACGGTGAAGGCCACCGGCGACAACGCCCTGCACCGCCTGGAGCACAACGTCGACCTGGGCACGGCGGGCGCGGCGCCGCAGATCGATCCGCAGCGCCACCAGGGCACGCCCGTGGGCGACCGGCTCGCGAAGTTGCTGGCCGACGGCGGCGGCGCGCCGCTGGTCGAACGGCAATCGACCGACATCGTGCGGCTCACGCGCGACGTGCGCGTTGCGGGGCCCGATGGCGCGGTGGTGGAAATGGCACTCGACGTCGGCAAGGTCGCCGCGCATGCGGGCACGGCCGGGCAACGCGAATCGCCGGTGTGCGAATTGGAGCTCGAGCTGAAGCGCGGCGACGTGCAGGGCCTCGTGTCGCTCGCACGGCGTTGGTCGCAGCAGCATGGGCTGTGGTTCAGCACCGTGTCCAAGGCGGAGCGCGGGGCGCGCTTGCTGGCGGCGCAGGAGACCGTGGAGGCGGTGAAGGCCGAAGCGCCGCGCTTCGGCGCGCAGCACCCCGACGGGCGGAGCGTTCAGCAGGCCGTGGTGGCGTCGTGCCTGGCGCAGATGCTGCCCAATGCCAGCGAGATCGCGGCGGGCAGCACGGACGAAGAGCAGATCCACCAGTTGCGCATCGGCATTCGCCGGCTGCGCACGGCGCTGCGCGAACTGGCGGAGCTCGACACGGCTTCGGGCCTGTTCGACGCGGCCAATTGGGAGCCGCCGCTGGTCGAGGCCTTCCGCGCGCTCGGGGCATTGCGCGACCGAGAACAGGTCGTGAAGCTCGCGCAGCCCCGGTTGAGCAAGGCGGGCGCGCCGGATTTCGACCCGCTGGCCGGCGACGACACGGCAGCCCACACCCCCTCGCCCGGCGACGTCGTGCGCGCCCCGGCATTCCAGAACGTGCTCGTTTCGCTGATCGGCTTTACTGCCGCGAAGCCCGCGGAAGCCTCATCGGAATCCGCGCCGATCGACGCCGATGCAGCCCACCGCCTGCTGCGTGAACACCTGCGGCATCTGCACAAACAGGTGCGGCGCGACGGCAAGCGCTTCGAGTCGCTCGACGCCGAAAGCCAGCACCGCGTGCGCAAGCGGCTCAAGCGCCTGCGCTACCTCGCCGAGTTCGTGGCGCCGCTGTTCGAGAAGGGAGACGGCAACGCCGCCGGGCGCTACCTGAAAGCACTGCGCCCCGCGCAGGACGCGCTGGGCGAGTTCAACGACGAGGCCGTGGCGCTCGCGCTGTACCGCGAAGCCGCCGCGCGCGATGCGCGTGCGTGGTTTGCGGTGGGCTGGTTCAGTTCAAGGCGCGCGGCCGGCGCGAGCGCTTGCCGCAAGGCGCTGGAGAAGATCGGGGATGCGCCGCGGTTCTGGAAGAAGAGCTGAACGGCCGGGCGCCTCTCGGGTTCAGTGATGGTGCCCGTGCGCCCCATGCACATGCCGGTGCTCGATTTCCACCGGCAGCGCCGTGCGCACGTCCGTCACCTGCAGGCTGAACTTCAGTGCCTTGCCGGCCCACGGATGGTTGCCGTCGAGCAGCACGACCGGGCCCTTGATCTTGGTGACCGTGAAGACATGCTCGCGCCCATCGTCGAGCCGGCCCTGCAGCTGCCCGCCCACCTTCACGCCCGGCGGAAAGTCGGTCTTGGGAATGCTGCGCACCAGCGTTTCGTCGCGCTGGCCGAAGGCGTCTTCGGGCGCGAGGTTCAGCACGGTCTGGTAGCCCTTTTCCTTGCCATCGAGCGCTTCCTCGATCTTCGGCAGCGTGTTCTCGTACCCGCCATGCAGGTAGGCCATGGGCTCGGGGCTGGCTTCGATGAGCTTGCCCTGGGCGTCGGAGACCTTGTACTTGATGGTGACGACGGTGTCTTTTTCGATTTTCATGGGGTGGCATTTTCAGTGGAAACGAAAAAGGCGCCAGCGCTCAGGCCTTCCGTGGAGGCAGTGGCTCCTGCAGCACGTCGATCTGGTCGAGCTTGCCGATCACCAGGTCGATGAACGCCGACACCGCCAGCGGCAGGTGCTTGCGGCTCGGATACACCACACTGAGCCCTCGCCCGGTGTACCGGTACTGCGGCAGCACGCGCACCAGCCGTCCCTCCTGTTCGTCGCGCGTCGCCATCGCCGGCGGCAGCTGCGCGATGCCCAGCCCGGCCAGCGCCGCCTTGCGCAGCGCCTGCGCCGTATTGCCGGTGAATCGCCCGGTGACCTGCACTTCTTCCTCGACCCCATCGGGTCCCGCCAGGCGCCAGGTGGTGGTGCTGGCAGCGTGCGGCGGTGTCACGCAGTCGTGGTTCGCGAGGTCCTGCAGGTTCCGGGGCTCGCCGCGCCGCGCGATGTAGTCGGGACTTGCCAGCAGGCCGCCGCTGCGCGTTGCCAGCCGCCGGCCGATGTAGCCCGAATCGCGCAGCACGCCGCCCCGGAAGGCCACGTCGATCTGCTCTGCGATGAGGTCTGCGCTCGCATCGCTGAGCACGAAGTCGAGCTTGACCAGCGGATGCGCCGCCAGAAAGTCCGAGACCCATTCCATCGGGAAGAAATCGAAGAAATCCGCCGGCGCGGCCACGCGCACGAGGCCGCTGGGCTCCTGCCCTCCGGCAACCAGCGCCTGCCCGGCCGCCACCAGCCCGTCGATCGACCCCGCGCACTGGTCATGAAACTCCCGCCCGGCGCTGGTCAGCGTCAGCTTGCGGGTCGAGCGCTGCATCAGCCGCGTGCCGAGCTGCGATTCGAGCTGCTGGATGCGCCGGCTCACGGTGTTCGGCGGCAGGCCCTGCCGCCGGGCCGCTTCGGCGAAGCTGCCGTGGCGCACCACCTGCACGAACAAGGCGATGTCGTTGAGGTCGAGCATGAGGGCTGATTCCTTCGATCTGTGGACGAGTGCAATCCGACTGTACCGTCTAGTCGATCAATGGGGGCGTACCTAACCTTGTGCCCATGACTTCCACATCACTTCCTTCTCCCTCCTCCACCCCGGTGCAGCGCCGCATCATCTGGGGCGTCCGCATCCTTCTGGCGCTGGCTTTCGGCGCCGCGGGCGCCGCCAAGCTGGCCGGAGTGCCGCAGATGGTCCAGGTGTTCGAGGCGATCGGCTTCGGCCAGTGGTTCCGCTACCTGACCGGACTGGTCGAGGTCGGCGGGGCATTGCTGCTGCTCGTACCCGCGACCGGCTTTCTCGGCGGCCTGCTGTTGGCCGCGACCATGGTCTGCGCCGTGGCCACGCACCTGGGGCTGATCGGCGGCAACCCCGCGCCGGCGGTGGTGTTGGGGCTGCTGTCGGGCTTCGTCGCCTGGCGCACGTGGCCCGCGTCCCGGCCGGCTGCCGCGGTCGCCTGACCCCTTTCTTCCATATGGTTTTGGAGCACCCCATGCACACAGAGGCATTTCCAATGAGCACCACCATCGACACCCGGGCCCGCGCCATCGTCTACCGCACGCGCGGCTCGCGCCATGGCGGCATCACGCGGCTGATGAGCCCCGGCGACCTGGGTGAATTCCTCAAGCCCTTCGTGTTCCTCGATCTCTTCGGCTTCGACGTCACGGGCGGCCACAAGGGCTTCGGCCTGCACCCGCACTCGGGCATCGCCACGTTGACCTGGCTGATGGAGGGCGACACGCTCTACGAGGACACGACCGGCGAGCGAGGCACGCTGCTCGGCGGCGGCGTCGAGTGGATGCGCGCCGGCAACGGCGTATGGCACACCGGCGCACCCGCGCCGGGCGTGGAGCGCGTGCGCGGCTTCCAGCTGTGGGTGGCGCTGCCGGCCTCGGAAGAGAACGCACCGGCGCAGAGCATGTACCTCGCGCCCTCGCAGGTGCCGAAGGAAGGCCCGGCGCGCGTGCTGCTCGGGCGCTACGGCGCGGCGCAGAGCGCGATTGCCGCGCCGGCGTCGATGAACTACCTGGCCGTGGAGCTGAAGGACGGCGAGCGTTGGCGCTACACGCCGCCCGCGGGCCATACGGTGGGCTGGGTCGCGGTCAACGCCGGCGGGCTCGAAGCGGGCGACGACACGGGCGGCCCGATCGGCGCTGGCGAACTCGCGGTCCTCGAAGAGTCCGGCGAGGCCATCGACTTCGTGGCCCGTGGCGATACGGCCTTCGTGCTGGGCTCGGCCGTGAAGCATCCGCACGAGCTGGTGATGGGCCACTACTCGGTGCATACCAGCAAGGCGGCGCTCGACCAGGGCGAGGCCGAGATCCGGCGCATCGGCGCGCGGCTGCGCGCAGAAGGCCGCCTGCCCTAGCACTTCATCGGTGCGCCTGGGCGCACCACTGACATATCCAGCCACGCCCGGGGGGGGGGGGGGGGGGGGGGGGGGGGGGGGGGGGGGGGGGGGGGGGGGGGGGGGGGGGGGGGGGGGGGGGGGGG
>NZ_JBGLYN010000051.1:0-43579 GCF_047304045.1 Variovorax sp. Varisp85 | reverse complement strand
TGCGCGCCGTCGCCATGGTGTTCGACAAGTACTGCGGCGCCCATCGCGAGCGCTTTTCGCGCGTGGTCTGACCATGCTCGCGTTGCCAGGCGACCCGCTGGCCGTGGCCAAGCGCAACGGCCGGCTGCACCGAGATTTCCAGGGCTACAGCACCCAGCCGGATGGCGATCTGGTCGCACTGGGCGTATCCGCCATCGGCCGCATGGGCGCCACCTACAGCCAGAACGCCAAGACGCTGGAGAACTACTACGACCTGCTTGATCAACACCGCCTGCCGGTGGTGCGGGGGCTGGCATTGTCGCGCGACGACTTGCTTCGGCGCGACGTGATCATGGCGCTGATGTGCCGCGGCCATGTCGACTTCGACGCCATGGGCGAGGCACACACGGTCGATTTCCGCCATTGCTTCGCGGCCGAATTCGCCGCGCTCGGGCCGCTGGTCGCACAGGGGCTGGTGCGCCTGACCGACCACGACATCAAGGTGACGCCGCGGGGCTGGTTCCTCGTGCGCGCCGTCGCCATGGTGTTCGACAAGTACTGCGGCGCCCATCGCGAGCGCTTTTCGCGCGTGGTCTGACCATGCAGACCGCACTCGCCGGCGCTGCGCTGCTGATGGGCCTGGCCGGAGGCCCGCACTGCGTGGCCATGTGCGGTGCGGCGTCTGCGGCTGTGATCCGCATCGTGCCGGCCAGGGCCGGCGGCGGCGCATTGGCATCGTCGGCACCTGCCGCGTTTCATTTGGGGCGCATTGCCGGCTATGCCGCTGCGGGCGCGGTCGCCGCGGCGAGCGTCGACAGCCTGGCCCTGGCGGGCACCCATATCGCGGCGTTGAAACCGCTGTGGGTGTTGTTGCATGTGTTCGTGTTCGCCTGGGGTGCGATGTTGGCGGCCACGGGACGACAGCCACTGTGGGCGCGACGCACGGGCCGCCTGCTCGAGGCGCGGCTGCGGCCACTGGCCGCCAGCACCCCGCTGGGCGTGCTGGCGACGGGCGCACTGTGGTTCGCCATGCCGTGCGGGCTGTTGTATTCGGCGCTGATGCTGGCCAGCCTTGGCAGCGACCCGTTGCAGGGCGCCGGCGCGATGGCGTCGTTCGCGGCCGGTAGTGGCTTGTCGTTGCTGCTGGCGCCCTGGCTGTGGCGGCGGTTGCGCTGGAATGGCCGTGGCACCTGGGGTGCGCGCCTGGCCGGAGTGCTGCTTTCGGCGGTGGCGCTGCAGGCGCTGTGGTCGGACATCACACGGCAGGTAGCGGCCTGGTGCGGCTGAGCAAGGTCGAGGCGAGCCTGCTGCGCGCTCAGCCCATCAGCGTGCGCAGACTGGCCAGCGCGACCTTCGCATCGGCGATGCCGTGGTAGATGGGCGGCACCTCCTTCTTCACGTCCATGAGCCCGTAGACGCCATGCATGGCGCCACGTACCGAATACTCGACCGTGAAGACCACATCCTCCGGGATCTCCACGTACTGGCCGAGCAGGGCGAAGTTGCTGGCGCCGGGAGGACGGACGGGCGGTCGGTCCGACAGGGACCGGCATTCGAATTCGCTGGTGATGTACGGCATCATCACGGGCACCACGGTGGTGGTTTGCCGCACCTCTTCGAGGATGTCCTCGAAGCCCAGGTGATGCATGAGCTCGGTCAGTATGTCCTGTCCGGTCGCCTGTGCCATCGTCCGGTCGATGAAGTTGCCCTGGGTTTCCTGCAGCAGGCCGTAGCCCCAGAGCGTGTACACCCCGTCTGGCTGTTCGTCGAAGTGCGGCGAATGCGGAACCACGATCGACATCAGCCAGCTGGAGTCCTTGAAGGTCATGAGGCCGCCGGTGCCGGGCTCGTTGCCCGAGAAGGCCTGGATGCGCTGCAGCAGAAGCGGGCTGCTCATGGTCAGCGTGAACGATGCCCACTTGCTCTCGTCGACGTGGCCGCAAAAAGTTTCGGGCCGGCCGAGGCCGGGTGCCTTGCGGGCCATGTTCTTCCAGAGCGTCCAGGCGCCATCGCGCTGGTCGCGCACGAGTTCGGGCGCTTGGTGGTCGTTGCCGTTGCGCGAATCGGCTGTCATGGAGCCGAGCGTGAGAAGAGCGCAGTCGTCCGGCCCCAGGTGGTAGGACAGCGGGCGGCCGTCGCGCAGGGCGTGCAGCGTCTGAAGCCGCAGGCCGCTGCTGGCGTCGGCGAAGTCCACATCGACCACGCGCGTGCCGAACTCGAAAAGCACGCCGTGCGCCAGCAGCCACTTCACCATGGGTCGCACGATGGTGTCGTACTGGTTGAGCGTGGTGCGGCGAACGCCACCCAGGGTGTGGATGCGCGGCAGCTCCTGAAGGAAGCGCAGCATGTAGCGCCTGAGCTCGACCGCGCTGTGCCAGTTCTGGAATGCGAAGGTGGTGCGCCACATGGCCCAGAAGTTGGTGTCGAGAAAGTGCGGCGAGAAGTATTCCTCGATGGGCTTTGCACCCAGCGCGCGTTCCGGCGTGGCCAGCAGGCGCATCAGCTCCAGCCGGTCCTGCAGGTCGAAGCCGAGGTCGCTGGCATCGATGATGCGGTGGTGTCGGTCGATCAGCCGCGCACGCGCATGCGAAAGCAGTTGCTGGTTGAAGGCGCGGACCTCCTCGTGCACCGTGCGCGAAGGCGTGTCCAGCGAGGGGATGCTGTCCAGAACGTTCCACAGGCAGGTGTAAGTCTCGTCGGTGAACATGCGGCCGCCGCGCGTCACGTAGCCTTGGCTCGCGTTGCCCGCGCCGTCGAGTGCGCCGCCGGGCAACGGCGATTCCTCGAGGATGCGGATGCGTGAACCATGCATGCCTGCGTCGCGTATCAGCAGCACGGCCGCGCTCAGCGCGCCGATACCGCTGCCGACGATGTAGGCCTGGTTGAAAGGGGGCATGGAATATTCCTCGGGAAAGCGATGAGGCACCGTGGGGGCGGCACAAGGCTAAGGCCACTGGCGGGGCCGCGGCTTGATGCAGCGCAGCAGCCCCCGGCCGGTGGCCGCGATCACCGCGCGATCACCGCTGCAGGCCGGACGGTAAGTCCGTTCAGCAGTGTCGTCAGGCCCTCAGTGCGGCGTGCGGCGCGTTCCGCGGCTGCCCGCTGGGCCTCGTCGGCCACCCTGCCAACCAGGGTCACCACGCCATTGGTCACGCGCACGTCGACATCGCAGGCGTTGACGGCCGGATCCCAGTTGAGCTGGGCGAAGACATCGTGTCTGAGCTGAATGTCCGGGTTCATGGCAATCCTTTCTGGAAAACGGAGGGAGGCGAGAGTTTCCGGCGGTGCATAGGTCGGAAGGCGCAACGGCACATCGGGTGCGTTCATGTCTTGTGTCCTTCTTGGGGATGACGCGATCTTGCCGATCGAGAAGAAGAACACCTTGCGCCAGCGCAAGCTTCGATGCAATGCGCGCGTTCCTGATCCGCGCATCGCGAACAAGGACTGCTGAACATGCTGGGTAACCGCTCCGGGATTGATCCTGCGCAAGGCCACTTGCAGCCGCTCGCTCGAGAATGACCGCAGGCAATCCCATTCGCCCATCACGAGGTCGTCCCATGAACATTACATTGAACGGAACCCTGCAATTTCTGGGGTTCTGCGTCGCCACGCTTCTGGCCACAAGCGTTCTCGTGCTCGCGGGTTTGAACGAGCGCAGTCCCGCGCAGGACGGCTCGACACCCACTTCACACACCACGAAAGACTCACGATGAAATCCTCCAGCCGCCGAACTTTCATGCTCACGCTGGCCGCAACGGGGGCAGCCGTCTCTGCCACCGGCGCGTTCGCAGAAGCCCGACTCGACGAAAAAGACCCACAGGCCGCGGCCCTGGGATATGTTGCCGATTCAGCGAAGGCCGACGCGAAGAGGTTTCCGAAGCACGACAACGCCCAGCTGTGCAACGGCTGCGCACTCTGGCAGTCCAAGCCGACAGATGCCACTGGCAATTGCGCGTTGTTTCCGGGGAAGCCTGTGAGCGCAAAGGGCTGGTGCAGCGCCTGGGCAAAAAAGGCCTAGCGCCTCTTGTCGCCAAGGGATCGGAGAGTTCCTTCAGACGCGTTGAGCTGCGGCGGCCAAAATCGCATGACGCATTGCTGCGTCTCGCTGCCAAGCAGCAGCCGCTTGATGCCCTTGCGGCCGTGCGAGGCTAGGCATGCGTGCCGGCCCGGTCTTGCGCTCGATCAAGCATCGGCGCTGTCGCGTGGAAGTTAGTTCGCGGGCGATTGATTCAGCGCAAGGCTGTGCGATTCGAGCAGGCCTAAGGTCGTCCCATCCAAAGCCCGTCAGTCCAAGGAGCCCTCATGCAGACCCCGAAATCCATCCTGCTTCACCTTGACGGCTCGGCCCGTGCGGTGGAGCGCATCAAGCTGGCGCGCCAGCTCGCGGAGACTTTCGATGCCGAAGTGACCGCCCGGCCGTGCACCCTTTCCGCACTCATGCGCTACCCGTACGCCATCGAGGCCGCGGCGGAGGCGGTCGCGATCATGCAGGAGATCGACAAGGACGCGCGCGACAGGATGCACGCCACCTTCATCGAGCACAGCGCAGGTTCGCAGCGCCTGCACTGGGCCGAGCCGGAGAGCGATGGACCCTGGGGCTTCGCGCGGCGCGCGCTCTATGCCGACCTGATGATCCTCGGTCAGCGCGACCGGAACGATCCGATGGACGGCGAACTGCCCGGCGATTTCCTGCCCAGCGTGCTGGTGCAGAGCGGCCGGCCGGCACTGGTGCTGCCGTATGCGGGACCGGTTGGCTCCATCGGCCGCAACGTACTGGTGGCGTGGAAGGAAACCCCCGAGTCCGCGCGCGCCGTGACCGCCGCGCTGCCATGGCTGCGAAAGGCGGCCCGGGTGCATGTCGTGGCCTACGGCGAAGACGCCGAGGCTTCGCTGCAGCGCCTGCAGGACTATCTGCGGACGCAAGGCGTCCAGAACATCACGCTGCATCCCGGCGGCGACAACGACGACGACGTCGGCAACAAGCTGCTGTCCTTTGCCGCGGATCTGAGTTCGGACATGCTGGTAATGGGCTGCTATGGCCACAGCCGGGCGCGCGAATGGGTGATGGGCGGCGCCACGCTGTCCATGCTCCAGTGGATGACCTTGCCCGTGCTCATGTCGCACTGAGGCACACCATGCGCATCGACTTTCTCGGCGGCACGGGCACCGTCACCGGCTCGAAGTACCTGCTGACGCACGAAGGCCGGCGGCTGCTCGTCGATTGCGGCCTCTTCCAGGGGCTGAAGCAGCTGCGCCTTCGCAACTGGGAAGCGCTGCCGGTCGACGCAGCAGCGATCGATGCCGTGCTGCTGACGCACGCGCACATGGACCACAGCGGCTTCGTGCCGCGGCTGGTGCAGCTCGGCTTCAAGGGCCGGGTGTATTGCACCTCGGCCACCCGTGAGCTTTGCGAACTGCTGCTGCCCGACTCGGGCCGCCTGCAGGAGGAAGACGCCGACTTCGCCAACCGTCACGGCCATTCGAAGCACAAGCCCGCCTTGCCGCTTTACACCGAGCAGGACGCGCGCGCGGCCCTCAAGCGCTTCGAGGTCGTCCCGTTCGGCCAGGAGTGCTCCCCTTGGCCCGGCTGGACCTGGCAACTGCACAGGGCGGGCCACATCCTGGGCGCCGGCAGCCTGCGCGTCGGCTGGGAAGGCTCGAGCATCCTGTTCTCGGGAGACCTGGGACGCAGCCAGGACCTGCTGATGCGCCCGCCCGAAGTCGCCGAACCGGCAGACTACGTGGTGGTGGAGTCGACCTATGGCAATCGCAGGCATCCGGCGTCGGACACGCTGGCCGAACTGGCGGGCGTGATCAACCGCACGGCCGCGCGCGGAGGCATCGTGGTGATTCCGGCCTTTGCCGTCGGACGCGCGCAGACGCTGCTGCATTGCATCCAGCTGCTCAAGCAGGCGCGGCGCATTCCCGACATGCCGGTATACCTCAACAGCCCGATGGCGGCGGATGCCACGCGCATCTATGGCAAGCACCTGGACGAACACCGCTTGAGCGCCGAACAATGCGCCGCCATGCAGGGGAAAACCACTATCGTCAACACGATCGAGGAATCCCGGCGGTTGAACACCCTGGGCTTTCCTTCGATCATCGTGTCGGCCAGCGGCATGGCCACCGGCGGGCGCGTGCTGCACCACCTGAAGGCCTACGCACCCGACGCCAGAAACACCATCCTTTTCGCAGGCTTCCAGGCCGCCGGCACGCGCGGCGCGGCCATGGTGGCCGGCGCCGACGCGATCAAGATCCACGGCGCCTACGTGCCGGTACGCGCGGAGGTCGCGAACCTCGAGACCCTGTCGGCCCATGCCGACCGCGACGAGCTGCTCGCCTGGCTCGATGCACAGCGCGCGCCGCGCCGGGTGTTCGTGACCCACGGAGAGCCGGTGGCTGCCGATGCATTGCGGCTGGCCATCGAGGAGCGCCACGGCTGGCCGTGCACGGTGCCCGACTACCGCGAATCGCGGGAGCTCTGAAGCGCCCGGCGCGCGGGCTCCCGTTCAGGGCACCAGCACCGCGGCGCCCTCGATGCGGCCCGCGCGCAGATCGGCCAGCGCTTCGTTGGCCTGCGCGAGCGGATAGGTCCTGATGTGCACCTGCAGCGGATGCGCCTGCGCGAATGCCAGGAACTCCTTCGCATCGGCGCGCGTGAGGTTCGCCACCGAGACAACGCTGCGTTCCTCCCACAGCAGCCGGTACGGGAAGGCCGGGATGTCGCTCATGTGGATGCCGCCGCACACAACCCGGCCGCCCTTGCGCACGACACGCAGCGCGGCCGGCACCAGCTCGCCGACGGGCGCGAAGATGATGGCCGCGTTCAGCGGCTCGGGCGGCCGCTCGTTCGAGCCGCCAGCCCACACGGCGCCGAGGCTGCGGGCGAAGGCCTGCGTCGCAAGGTCCGCGGGCCGGGTGAATGCGAAGACCTCGCGACCCTGCGCAATGGCCGCTTGCGCTACCAGGTGCGCCGCGGCGCCGAAACCGAAGATGCCCAGCCGGCGCACGCCTTCGCCGGCTGCCTTCAGGCTGCGCCAGCCGATCAGGCCCGCGCAGAGCAGGGGGGCAATGCGGGCGGCATCGGCTTTGGGCATGGCCAGTGGAAGGCAGAACGCGGCCTCGGCAATCACATGGCTCGCGAAGCCGCCATCGCGGTGGTAGCCGGTGAAGCGCGGCGTGTCGCAGAGGTTCTCGCGGCCCTCCGCGCAGAAGGCACAGCAGTCGCAGGTGTGGCCCAACCAGGGCACGCCGACGAGGTCACCCACGCGATAGTCTGTTCCCCCGGAGCCGGTCTCTTCCACCACGCCCACGATCTCGTGACCCGGCACGATCGGCAGCACGGGCAGCGGCAACTCGCCATCGACGATGTGCAGGTCAGTACGGCAGACCGCGCAGGCCAGAACGCGAAGGCGAAGCTCGCCGGGCCCAGGCTTTGGGATGTTGCGTTGCTCCAGTTCGAGCGGCAGCAGCGCTGCGTTCAGCACCATGGCGCACATGGTCGGCTCGCTCCGTACGCAGGGATCGAGAGTGGCTTGTGTCCCGGAGATGGCATGCATGGCAGGTCTCGCTGAAAAAAACGCCCGGGCGTTGCCGCCTCAGGCCATGTACTTGCCGCCGTTGATCGACAGTGTGATGCCGTTGACGAACGCGGACTCGTCGGCGCCGAGGGACGCCGCGCCGCGCGCGATCTCCCCCGGCGTGGCCAGGCGGCCGGCCGGAATGGCCGACAGGATGCCGCTGCTGCCGCCGGTGACGAGCGCGACGCGCATGCTCAGGCGTCCACGAGCAGATCGTTCACCACCACCGTAACGCCCGGGGTGGCCCATGCGGCACCCTGCACCGCGTCGCGCTCGGTCCAGGAATGGACCGTGCCGCGCAGCGTGACCTGTGAGCCGCTGACCGTGATGGCAAGCTGGCGGGCTTCGCGGTCGGCCTGGCGCGAAAGCGCGTCGTGAATCTTCTTCTCGATATCGGCGGGGCTCACCTTCGGCTTGACTTTCACGAGGTTCGACACGCCGGTCACGCCCATCAGGTTGCATACCGCGCTTTCGGCGGCGCTGCGCTGATAGTCCCACTCGACTTCGCCGTTCAGCGTGAGCCAGCCTTTTTCCACCATGGGGTGGATCTTGTCGTCGGGCACGAGCACGTTCCACTCGAGCGCGCGTTCGGCCGCCATGGCGATGTCGGCATCGGTGCGCTGATTGTCGAAAGGCAGCTTCACGCTCAGTTCGATGGCCAGCGCCTTGACGCCATGCACGCGCTGCACAGCGCGCTCGACGGCGTATTTCTCGGCGTAGCTGGCCAGGTGGCCGGTGAGGGTGACCACGCCGTCCTTGACGATCACCCCGATGTCGGAGGTCTTGACGTCGGGTGCCCAGTTCAACTCGGCCTGGATGTCGTTGCGCAATTGGGTATCGGTCTTCATGGGAGATTCCTTGCAGTGAGTGAATGGCGGAGCGGTCGTCGCGTGAAAACCGTTTGCGACCGTGGAGTTCACTGTAGGAACCGGGAGGCCCGGCCGCATTGCGCTGGATCAAGTGCGCGCGGCGTGCGGCAGGCGGCTCAGGCGATGGCGTCCAGCAGCAGGGCCTGGAGCACGAAGCGCCGGTTGTCGGCCAGCGGGGTCCTGTCGCCGAGCAACTCGGCAAGGTGCCCGGTTGGATGGGCTTTCGTGGCAGCGCCGTCGAAGACGGGGATCCCGGCGTACTGGCCGATGCGCTGCACGAGCTCGGGGTCCAGGCCCTGGCATTCCACGGCTTCGTAGAGACGGCCGAGCATGCGGGCCGTGTTCTGCACTTCCTGCTGTGCGCTCGCGAGCGACAGGCCCGGGCGCATGACCGCCACGTGCGCGCCCATTTCCTCGGCAGCGCTGCGAAAAAGCGCCTGTGCCTCGTCGGCCGGCATTTCGCACAGAAGCCCCAGATTCTTGCCGCGCAGCAGCCTCGGGGTGCTCCCGTCCAGTGCGGCGCGCTGGAGCAGCTGCGCGCGGCACAGCAGGCTCGTCACCTCCAGCGGCGAGAGCTGCGGCGCGGCCTCGGGGGCACAAGTCTTGTGGGAGAGGGGCATGGAAATGGTCGATATGTGGCCTGCCAAGGCTAAGGACCCCGATGGGCCCGGACTTGATGCAAGTCAAAGCACGGGGGTGCACATATGTGATTTGCGGCACGTCCCATGCCGTTGATACACGCCGGACACATTGCATTCTCCGAGCGTTACCCACCGACTCCAGCCGTTGTCATTGCGTTGCCGAAGGCTTCCTAGCATCCATCCATCGACACGCGACAGACCACCAAGGAATCCAGATGCTCAATACCGTCACTCCCTCGAAGACCACACCGGTCCCGGCCGGCCTGGCATTGCCGAGCATCGGCCGGGAGTGCGAGGGTCGGAACACCGCCGATACGCTGAAGCTGCTGTGCGAGCAACTCACCCCCCAGCGCCGCGTGGTGCACACGGGCGACACGATCTACCAGGCGGGCGAGCGCTTCGGCAATCTCTACATCCTGAATTCGGGCTTCTTCAAGATCGTGAATCTCTCGGCCGACGGGCGCGAGCAGGTGGTGGGCCTGAAGTTCCGTGGCGACTGGCTCGGCTTCGACGGCATCGCCGGCGGGCGCTATTCGTGCGATGCCGTGGCCATGGACACGGGCGAGATCTGGGTCGTGTCGTACGAGGCCCTGCTGGCCGCCTGCGCCAGCCACCCGATACTGCTGCAGGTGCTGCACGCCGCCATGAGCCGCGAGATCGCGCACGACCGGGATTCGCTGATGTCCGTCTGCACACTGCCGGCCGATGCCCGCGTGGCCGACTTCCTGCGCTACTGGGCGGAGACGCTGGCCGAGCGCGGCATGCGCACCGACGAGATCACGCTGCGCATGACGCGCGCCGAGATCGGCAACTACCTGGGCATGACGCTCGAGAGCGTGAGCCGGGCGCTCTCGCGGCTGGCGCGCGACAACGTCATCGGCTTTGCCACCAAGGGGCGCCGCGACGTGCAGATTCCCGACGTGCGCGCGCTGTCCGCCTTCGTGCAGCGCTGCCTGTCGCCCGCGCCCGCGATGCTCCAGTAATCAATCCAGCAAGCCGGGCCGGCCGCCCCCCGTTCAAGCGCCGCCGGCAAGCACCTTCGCCATGGCTTGCGCCAGTTCAGAGCGCGTGTAAGGCTTGGGCAGCAATTCCCAGCTTTGCGGCACCTCCCGGTCGGCATCGAGCAGTTCCGACGAAAAGCCCGACATCAGCAGCACGGCCATTTGCGGAAAGCGCTGCTGAATCTCCGAGGCCAGGCGCGTGCCGCGCATGCCGGCGCCCAGCGCGATGTCGCTCAGCAGCAGGTCGAAGGGCCCGGCGCCCGCGTCCAGCGCCGACAACGCCTGCTCGGCCGTGGCGGCGGTGAAGACCTTGCAGCCTAGCGTGGTCAGGAAGGTGTTCGCGACCTTGCGCACTTCCACATCGTCCTCGACCAGCATCACGCGCAGGCCGGATGGAATGGCCTCGCCGGCGGGTTCTTCCATCGCGGCGGGCGGGCGGACTTCCTCCTGTTGCGGCAGATAGAGCGTGACCGTGGTGCCGTGGCCGATCTTGCTGTCGATCGCGACCGCGCCCCGGGACTGGTGGACGAAGCCGTACACCGTGCTCAGGCCCAGGCCCGTGCCGCGGCCGACCTCCTTGGTGGTGAAGAAGGGCTCGAAGGCGTGCTCCTTCACCTCCTCGGACATGCCCGTGCCGCTGTCGGCGATGGAGATCGCGACGAAACGCGCCGATGCATCGCCGCGAGGGTCGTTGCGCTGGCTGCGCAGCGCCATCGGCAAGGCGCCGCACAGTTCGGTGCAAAAGCGCAGCGTGCCTCCTTCAGGCATGGCGTCGCGTGCATTGATCGCGATGTTGAGCAGCGCCGATTCCAGCTGGCCCGGGTCCGCCATCACGGGCGGGCAACCGGGGGCGGTGTCGATCTCGATGCGGATGCGCTGGTCCAGCGTGCGGCGCAGCATGTCCGCCAGCGAGTGCAGCAGCGCGTGCGAATCGATGGCGACCGGCTGCAGCACCTGCCGCCGGGAAAACGCCAGCAGCTTGCCGGTGAGTTCGGCCCCGCGTCGCGAAGCCCGGTTGGCAGCGCCCAGCAACTGTTGCACGTAGCCGTTTTGCGCAAGGGCAGGCAACTCTTCCAGAACCTGGAGGTTGCCCTGGATCACGGTCAGCAGGTTGTTGAAGTCATGCGCGATGCCGCCCGTGAGCTGGCCGACGCTTTCGAGCCGCTGGGCATGGTTGAGCGCCTCCTCTGTCTGCACGCGCTGCAGGCTGGTGGCAAGCAGGCTGGACAGCGATTCGAGAAAACGGACTTCCTCGTCGCCGAAGCGCTTGGATTCCTTCGAGCGCACCGACAACATGCCGATCACGCGCCCCAGGTCGGTCAGCGGCACCGCAAGCGCGCTGACCAGGCCAGAGTCGAGGTAGGCCCTGGGCACGGAAAACCGGTCTTCCTTGCGGTAGTCCGGCACCACGACCGGCCGGCCCTGGGAGAACACGAAGCCCGGCGGGGTGTCGGGGCGGTTGGCGATGCGCGCCCCTATCTCCTCGCCGGCGACCAGACCGACGCCGCTGGCCACACGGAACTCGAGGCGGTTGCCGTCGAGCAGCCAGACCATTGCGACCTCGACCTGCAAGGCCGTGGTGATGATTTCCGGCACGTGCTGGAGCACCACCTGCAGGTCGCGCGTGTCGACCGCCAGGCGCCCCAGCTGGGCCAGGTGTTCGCTGTAGCGCGCGCGCTGCAGCGCCTGCTTCACGCGCGGGTAGGCGCCGATGTCGCGGATGGCGGCCACGACGAAGGGCAGCCCGTGGCTCTGCAGCGGGCTGAGCGCAATCTCGACCATGACCTCGCTGCCGTCCTTGCGCTTGGCCACCAGCTCCATGTGCGTGCCCATCGGACGAGGGCGGGGCGCGCGGCCATAGGCCTCGCGGTACGAGGCATGGCGCGGGCGGATGCTGTCGGGCACCAGCACGTCGACATTCAGGCCCACCAGCTCGCCCACCGCATAGCCCAGCAGCGCGGCTGCCGAAGGGTTGGCGAGCATGATGCTGCCGGACTGGTCCACCAGCAGCAGCGAATCGGGGTAGGCGATGAAGAGCAGGCGGAACACGCTGCCTTCGTCGATGCCCGACGGCAAGCCCTGGATGGGCGCGTCGGGCAGGAAGGGCGGGTTGTCCGCGGCGTCAGCCATGGGAAACCGACGGCACCAGGATGTAGCCCGCGCCTCGCACCGACTTGATGAGCTGCGGATCGTCCGCATCCGCCTCGATCTTCTTGCGCAGCCGGCCGACCTGCACGTCGATCGTGCGATCGAAGGGGGCGGCTTCGCGACCGCGTGTCTGCCCGAGCAGGAAGTCGCGCGACAGCACGCGGCCGGGATGGCGGGCAAAGGCCTGCAGCAGGTCGAACTCGCCGCCGGTCAGGGGCACTTGCTCGCCTTGCGGATTCCTGAGGCTGCGCGCGGCGGTGTCGAGCTGCCAGCCGGCGAAGCGCAGCTTGTCGGGAGAAACCGCTGCGGTTGGCGCGGCCGCGAGCGCCTCGGGCGTCAGCCGCCGCAGCACCGCCTTCACGCGCGCCACCAGCTCGCGCAGGTCGAAAGGCTTGGTGACGTAGTCGTCGGCGCCCACCTCGAGGCCCACCACCTTGTCCACCGCATCGCCCCGGCCCGTGACGATGACGAGGCCGCAGCGCCAGCTTTCGCGCACGCGGCGCGCAATGGTGAAGCCGTCTTCGCCGGGCAGGCCGAGGTCAAGCAGCACGAGGTCTGCGGGGTCGGTGTCCATCAGCGTCATGAGGGCCCGGCCGTTGTGGACCTGGGTGACACGGAAACCGTGGCCCTGCAGGTAGTTGGCCAGCAGCAGGGTGATGTCAACCTCGTCGTCGAGCACCGCGATGTGGGAGGCAGGTTTCATGCGTGGGCAAGGAAATAAGGCGCGAATGTTGTAAACATCCTGGATCGGCATGAGCGTAGCACGCACGCCTGGCCGGCGGCACCCCTTGCAGCCCTGTCGCCGGCTATCGCGTCCAGCGCCAGTTCTCGACCTCCGGCATGTCCCGGCCGTGGCGGGTGATGTAGGCCCGGTGCTCCAGGAGCCTGTCGCGCAGATGCTGCTGCACATGCCCCGTGCTGTCGCACAGGCGCGGCACGCGTGCGATGGCATCGGCGGCGAGATGAAAGCGGTCCAGCCGGTTGAGCACCGTCATGTCGAATGGCGTGGTGGTGGTGCCTTCCTCGCAATAGCCGTGGACGTGGAAGCCGGGGTGGTTTTGCCGCTTGTAGATCAGCCGGTGAATCAGCGCCGGGTAGCCGTGGAACGCGAAGATCACCGGCCTGTCGGTGGTGAAGATGGTGTCGAAGTCGGCATCGGAAAGGCCGTGCGGGTGCGCGGCAGGCGACTGCAGCGCCATCAGGTCGACCACGTTCACGACCCGCACCTTCAGCTCCGGTACCTTTTCGCGCAGCAGGTCGACCGCTGCCATCGTCTCCAGCGTGGGCACGTCACCGGCGCAGGCCATGACCACGTCGGGTGTGCCGCCTTCGTCGTTGCTCGCCCATTCCCAGATGCCCAGGCCCGCGGTGCAGTGGCGCGTCGCGGCATCGATGTCCAGCCATTGGGGCGCGGGCTGCTTGCCCGCCACGATGACGTTCACGTAGTCGCGGCTGCGCAGGCAATGGTCGGTCACCGAGAGCAGGGTGTTGGCGTCCGGCGGCAGGTACACGCGCACGACCTCGGCCTTCTTGTTGACCACGTGATCGAGAAAGCCCGGGTCCTGGTGGCTGAAGCCGTTGTGGTCCTGCCGCCAGACGTGGCTCGTGAGCAGGTAGTTCAGCGACGCTATCGGCCGCCGCCAGCCGATGCCGCGCGCGACCTTCAGCCACTTGGCATGCTGGTTGAACATCGAGTCGATGATGTGGATGAAGGCCTCGTAGCACGAGAAGAAGCCGTGCCGCCCGGTCAGAAGGTAGCCTTCGAGCCAGCCTTGGCAAAGGTGTTCGCTCAGCACTTCCATCACGCGGCCATCGGGCGAAAGGTGGTCGTCGCCCGGCCATATCCGGGCGGTCGTTGTACGTTCGGTCACCTCGAACAGGGCGCCGAGCCGGTTCGACGCGGTTTCGTCAGGCCCCATCACCCTGAAGTTGCGATCTTGCGCATTGGCGCGCATGACTTCGCGCAGAAAGTTGCCCACGACGCGCGTGGCCTCTGCATCGACCGCGCCCGGCGCAGCCACCGGCACGGCGTGTGCGCGGAAGGGCGGCATCGTCAGATCCTTCAACAGCAGTCCGCCGTTGGCGTGCGGATTGGCACTCATGCGGCGAAGGCCCACGGGTGCGAGAGCCGCGATTTCGGGGCGCAGGGCGCCGCGCGCATCGAACAGCTCCTCGGGCCGGTAGCTGCGCAGCCACTGTTCGAGCAGTTCGACGTGGCCGGGCTTGGCTGCAAAGTCGGTGAGCGGCACCTGGTGCGCGCGGAAGGTGCCTTCGACCTGCAGGCCGTCAACCTGGCGCGGTCCGGTCCAGCCCTTGGGAGATCGCAGCACGATCATGGGCCAGCGCGGCCTCGTGTGAAAACCGTCCTTGCGGGCGCTGGCCTGGATGGCGCGAATGCTGTCCAGCGCTGTATCGAGCACGGCCGCCATCTGCCTGTGCATCCCGGCCGGCTCGTCGCCCACGACGAAGTACGGCTCGTGCCCGTAGCCACGCAGCAACTGCGTCAGTTCTTCCTCGCCGATGCGCGCCAGCACGGTGGGGCCGGCGATCTTGTAGCCGTTCAGATGCAGGATCGGCAGTACCGCTCCGTCGCGCTGCGGGTTCAGGAACTTGTTGGAGTGCCAGCTCGCCGCCAGCGCACCGGTCTCGGCCTCGCCGTCGCCGATCACGCAGCAGGCCAGCAGCGAAGGGTTGTCGAACACCGCGCCGTAGGCGTGCAGCAGCGAATAGCCCAGCTCGCCGCCCTCGTGGATGGAGCCCGGCGTCTCGGGCGCGACGTGGCTCGGAATGCCGCCCGGGAACGAGAACTGAGTGAACAGGCGCTGCAGGCCCTCGGCATCCTGCCCGATGGCGGGATACACCTCGCTGTAGGTCCCTTCGAGGTAAGTGTTGGCGACCACGCCCGGCCCGCCGTGGCCCGGGCCCGCGATGAAGATGGCATCGAGGTCCCGCGCATTGATGGCGCGGTTCATGTGCGCATAGATGAAGTTCAGGCCCGGCGTCGTTCCCCAATGCCCCAGCAGGCGCGGTTTGATGTGCGAGAGCGAGAGCTTCTCGCGCAGCAGGGGGTTGTCCATCAGGTAGATCTGGCCCGCCGAGAGGTAGTTGGCGGCGCGCCACCAGGCATCGAGCAGCGTGAAGTCGTCGTCCGGAATTGCCGGTGCAGGGGAGAAGGCCATGTCGAGCTGCTTTCTGGGTGGACGGACGTTCCAGTATGGGCATGCGAGCGTGTGCAGGGTTGATGTCGCTCAAACCGGTAACAACCGATACAGGAGGCGTGGCTTTGTGTTGCCTTGATCCCGCGCAAGCCGGGCAGGGCGGTGCGGCGTCAGCATTCGTGTGAACGCCCCGTCGGGCAAGAGGACACACCATGAACTCCGGCTTCACTTTTCCGCTGGCGCTGTGCAAGGCGCAGTACGGCATCTGGCTGCACTCGCTCGAGATGTTCGAGACGATCGGATCGCGCATCCTGCAGGACGGCATCGCACTGACCCGCGCCGAGACGGATGCCGTCATGCGGGCCGAGGACTGGCCGGCTCTGGCCATGGCGCCGATGCAGGCGTTCCGGCGTTCGGACACGGACGGTATTTCGCACACGCCGCCGGTAGCCGTCGAGGCCTCACCGTCCCGACGGGCTGTGGTGAACGACGCCTTGCGCACCCTCCACGGGGCATTGGCCGCGGCAGAGGCATCCATATCCCATTGCCATGGCGGCGAAAGTGCGCATTGCGGGCGCAGCGGCAAGACCCGGCGAGTGATCTCGCAGGTGAATGGCCAGAGGCTGGCGTGTTGACCTGCATCAAAGCCCGGAGCCAGTGCAGTCCGCAGAATCGTCCGCACTATTCACGAGGTACGAATGCAAACCCTGCTTTATTCCGGCGCTCTCGATCTTGCCTGGTGGGGCGCTGTGCTGGCCGCGCTGGCGCTCACGCACGTCACCATCGCTTCGGTCACCATCTTCCTGCACCGCCACCAGGCGCATCGCGCTCTCGAACTGCACCCGGCGGTGAGCCATTTCTTCCGCTTCTGGCTGTGGCTGACCACCGGCATGGTGACGAAGGAGTGGGCCGCGGTGCACCGCAAGCACCACGCCAAGTGCGAAACACCCGAAGACCCGCACAGCCCGCAGGTGTACGGACTCAACAGGGTGCTGTGGGGCGGCGTGTTCCTCTACGTGCGCGAAGCGGGGCATGCGGAAACGCTCGAGCGCTACGGCCACGGCACGCCCGACGACTGGCTGGAGCGCAATCTCTACTCGAAGCACAAGATCCTCGGCATCGTGCTGATGGGTATCGTGGATATGGTGCTCTTCGGCGTCGTGCCGGGCAGCCTGATACTGCTCACGCAGATCGCGTGGATTCCATTCTGGGCGGCCGGCGTGGTCAACGGCATTGGCCACTACTGGGGTTACCGCAACTGGCCCGCCCGTGACGCCAGCACGAACATCTTTCCGATCGGCATCCTGATCGGCGGGGAAGAGCTGCACAACAACCATCACGCCTTTCCCAGCTCGGCCAAGCTCTCCAGCAAGTGGTTCGAGTTCGACATCGGCTGGCTCTACATCCGCACGTTGCAGGCCCTGGGGCTCGCGACGGTGAAGCACGTGGCGCCGACGCCGCGCCTCGTTGCGCCCAAGGCGAATGTCGATCTCGCCACGGTGCAGGCAGTCATCCGCTGCCACTACGACGTGCTGTCGAACTACACGCGCTCGCTGAAGAAGGCCTGCGTCGCGGAACTCGACCGGCTGCGTCGCATGTCGCCGGAGGCCGCACGCGCCCTCAAGGCGGTGAAACCATTGCTGGGCAAGGACCAGGGCCTGCTCGGCCCGTCGCGTTACCAGCAGGTGTTGCAGGCATTGAATGCATCGCAGGCGCTGGCTACGATGTACGCGATGCGCGGGGAACTGACCGCCTTATGGAGCCGTTCCACGGCCACCGGCGAGCAGCTCGCCCGGCAGTTGCAGGACTGGTGCCAGCGCGCCGAGGCGAGCGGCATCGCGCCGCTGGCCGATTTTTCGCGGCGCCTGCGTTCCTACGCCTGAACGGCCGAGCGTCCAGGAGATGCGAATGAAGCTTGCACCGGCTATTTCCGCTTCGTGCGTTGCACTGGCGCTGACCGGCTGCGGCAGCTTTCCCGGGCGCACACCAGCCGGCAGCATGCTCACCGGATCTCTCGCGGGTACGGCGCCCGGCAGTGTGGCGGCCAGGGCGATGGACGACAACGACCGCCGCCGCGCGGCGAGTGCATTGGAAACGCTGGCGAACGGCGAGTCCTCTGTCTGGCGCAATCGCGAGACGGGCGACAGCTTCGTTTTCACGCCCACGCGCAGCTTCGACCAGCGCGGCGCCCGGTGCCGCAACTTCAAGCTGGAAGTGTCGGTCGGCGGGCGGTCCGACAGCATCGGCGGCAGCGCATGCCGGCAGGCCGATGGGGCCTGGCGCATCCCGGGCTGAGGCACGGTGACAGAGGCCGAGCCTGGTCCGGCGATTCGATGTCTGCAACAGCGACGCCGACGGCCTCTGCGCAGTCGTGCAATGGCGGTTGCACGAGCCCGGACCGGCTGAGTTCGTGACGGGGCTCAAGCGCGACATCGCGCTGCCCGGCCGCGTCGAGGAGGCGCTGCAGCGCGCCGCCCAATGCGGCTCGGAAGGCGGCACGTGCGCACAAGGAGGAGACCAGCGCGCGAAGCCCTTGTCCGTCTCTGGAAAGCCGCCGGATGAAGTTTTGGCGGGCGCCGCCGCTCAGTGCGCCATCCAGACCGGGACCGTGGCCGATTCCAGCATCGTGCGGGTGGCGCCTCCGAGCACGAGTTCGCGCGCACGGCTGTGGCCATAGCCGCCCATGACGATCAGTCCGGCGCCGATCTTCCCCGCCAGCGACAGCAGCGCTTGGCCGGCGTGCCTGCTGTCTTCCAGGGCCCGGTGCTCCTGCACCTGCCCAATGCCGTGCAGGCGCAGGTAATCCCGCAGCCGGGACATCGGCGGCACGGGGTCTTCGCTGTCTGCGCAGGCCTCCAGGTGGACCTCCTTCGCCGCCTGCAGCATGGGCAGGGCAGTGGTAAGTGCGTGGGCGGACTCGCGTGTCGAACGCCAGGCGACCAACACCTTCTCCGGCTTCGGGGACACCCTGCCGGCAAAAGGAACGATCAATGCAGGCTTGCCGCTGCCGAGCATGACTGCCTCGACAAAGTCGCCGGGCACATCGAAACCGGCCACGTCCCGCGGGTTGCGCTGCCCCAGCACCATGAGGTCGCAGGTGAGCGCGCGCTGGATGAAGCTCTCGACGACGGGTTCGCCGCGCAGTTCGCGCCAGTCGCTACGGTTGGCATGGTCTTGCAGAAGGCGCTCGAACACGGCTGCGGCATGGGCGCGGTGATCGGGATCGACCTCTCCGGCCATCGGCATCGACGGAATTCCACCCATCAGCGGTAGCACCGCCAGCACGGACGGGGACACCGCGAAGAGCGCGGTCAATGCCGACTCGTGCATGGCCGCGAGCCGGTGCGCGAGCCGCAGCCGCACCTCGGCACGTTCGGTGCCATCCAGGTGGACGAGGATTGAGCGCAGCGTGTTCATTTCAGGAACGGATGTGGTGAATGAGGAGAACTCTAGAAGTCCGCCGGGCCCGGCGTCTTGCGCTGGATCAAGGCGCAGCGAGGGCATCTCGGCATGCGCAACTCGCACCTGCTGTCGATTGCGCCTGCCGGCACCATCAGCCTTGCCCTTTCGGACAACGCGAGCCACGGCATCGAGCCGGCCTACGCCTGGACCTTCACGCGACGCAAGCGACTGCCGGAGGGCGAGGTGAAGGAGTACGTGGTCGAGGACCCTGCGCTCAGGCTGTACCGTGGCCCGCAGGCGGCGCCCGGGCTCGCGTTCGTATGAAGCGGCTCACCCCTTGAGCCAGACCGCGACGGCGCATGCGCAGGCCAGGCTTGCCACCAGTGCCGCTGCCACGCGCAGCGCATAAGCCCTGCCGCCAGCAGCCAGGGCCACCATGCAGCGTGTGAGTGTGTTGGTTCCGACCGCCACGAGCACGCCGCGGACGAACTGATCCACAGACAAGGTGCCGGCCGCGTGCAGCGAGGCGAGCGAGGCCACGGGCGCGTGCGCGTCGACCAGCGCCGCGAGCGCGATGCCGACCTGCAGGCCGGTGTCGCCGAAGTGCCGCTGCGCCGTGCCCACCAGCAGCGCAACCAGCGCCAGCGCGAGCGCGACGGTGAACGCTTCGCGCGGGCGCAGCGCGGTGCGCGTGCTGGCGGGCGCCTCGATCGCCGCTGATGGCCGGGAAGACAGAAGCGGCAGCAGGCCCACGGCCGCCGCGCCTGCCGCGCCGGCAAGTGCCACCGGCAACAGCGCGAGCCCGGCCGGCGGCGACAAGGCGGCGGTCATTGCCAGCGCAAGCACCCAGGTGGCCACCGCAGACAAGGCCGCAGCACCGGCCAGCAGGCCGGTGTGCAGTGGCTGTTCGCGCGCACGGTTGCCGAACGAGGCCACGGTGGCCGTGCTCGACACGAACCCTGATGCAAAGCCCGCGCCCAGCAGGCCGCCACGCACGCCGAGCCATCGCACCGCTGCCTGTCCCGCGGCCTGTATCGCCATGATCAGCAGCACCATGGAGGCCAGCGGCCGGGGATTGATGCCGCCGAGCATCTCGATGGGCCGGGAAGGAATGAGCGGCAGCGCGATGAGGGCGAGCGCCGCCAGCAGGATGCCGTCGTGCAGTTCCTGCTCGCTGAGCAACTCGGTTGCAAAGCGATGCAGCCTGCGGCGCGCCGCCAGCAGCAGTGCCAGGCCGGTCCCGCAGGCCGCGCCAAGCGATGGCTCGATGATGCACAGCACGCCGACCAGGTAAGTAGCGAACAGGGCGATCTCGGTGGTCATGCCCGGATCTTGCGAGCGGCTCTTCCAGTGCGACACAGCCGCCAGCGTGGCGACGAGCGCTCCCCCGATGGGAACGAGCGCCGGGACGGGAAGAATCTGCGCGACAGCACCCGCCAGCGCCACGACGGCGAAGGTGCGCAGCCCCGCGGCCGCGCGCCGGTCGCCGTCGCCCTTTCGGCGTTCGCGTTCGATGCCGACCATCATGCCGATGCCCAGCGCCACGGCCAGTCCGACGATCGCAGCCGATGGGCTGAAGGTGTTCATGCATTCAGTGTCCTCCGGCGTGGCGGCGCGTCAAGGCATCTGCACGGCGACGCAGGCATTCCTTGCGCTATCTCAAGGGCGCGCGAACGGGGAGGCATAACGTGGTGGCATGAAAGCACTCGTATACAGGGGCCCCGGCCTCAAATCGCTCGAAGACCATCCCAAGCCGGAGATCCAGACGCCGGGCGACGCCATCGTCAAGATACTCAAGACGACCATCTGCGGCACCGACCTGCACATCCTCAAGGGCGATGTGCCGACCTGCACGCCGGGCCGCATCCTCGGGCACGAGGGTGTGGGCGTGATCGAGAGCGTCGGCGCCGGCGTCACGGCCTTCAGGGCTGGCGACCATGTGCTGATCTCGTGCATCTCTTCGTGCGGCAAGTGCGAGAACTGCCGCCGCGGCATGTATTCGCATTGCGCCACCGGTGGCTGGATTCTCGGCAACACCATCGACGGCACGCAGGCCGAGTACGTGCGCATTCCGCATGCGGACACCAGCCTGTATCCCGTTCCGCCTGGCTCGGACGAAGAGGCGCTGGTGATGCTCAGCGACATCCTGCCGACCGGTTTCGAGTGCGGCGTGCTCAACGGCAAGGTCGCGCCCGGCAGCACGGTGGCCATCGTGGGCGCCGGGCCGATCGGACTGGCCACGCTGCTCACGGCCCAGTTCTATTCGCCGTCGCAGATCATCCTGATCGACCTGGACGACGGCCGGCTGGAGGTTGCGCGCCGCTTCGGCGCGACGCACACGATCAACAGCACCGACGGCAAGGCGGCCGAGGCGGTGCTCGCGCTGACCGGCGGCCGCGGCGTCGACGTGTCGATCGAGGCGGTCGGCATACCGGCCACCTTCGTGCTGTGCCAGGACATCGTGGCGCCCGGCGGCACCATCGCGAACATCGGCGTTCACGGGCACCCGGCCGAGCTTCACCTGGAGCGGCTGTGGTCGCAGAACATCGCGATCACCACGCGGCTGGTCGACACCGTGTCCACGCCGATGCTGCTGAAGACGGTGCAGTCCCACAAGGTGGACCCGGCCCGGCTGATCACGCACCGCTTCACGCTGGACCAGGTGCTGGATGCCTACGACACCTTCGGGCGCGCCGCCGAGACGCATGCGCTCAAAGTGATCATCGAAGCGTAGGGCCCTTGCGCCTGCCGGACTTTTCTTCCGCCTCTTCCATTTCCTCTTTCCAACGGGTTCTTCAATGTCGCTTTTTCATGCAGTCGCCTGGGTCGATCACCACGCAGCGCAAGTCCTTCAGTTCGACGCTTCGCAGGTTCTTGCGCAGCAGGTCAGGGAGCATGTCCACTGCACGCGGCAGCATGGCAGCAACGTGCGCAGCGAGCACGAGTTCTTCGGCGAGGTGTGCGATGCGATGAAGGGGGTCGCCGAAGTACTGGTTGCCGGCTCCCATACAGCGCAAACCGACTTCCGCCACTACGTCGAGAAGCACCGTCCCAAACTTGCGCAGCACATCGTTGGCTGGGAGACGGTGGGGCACATGAGCACCAACGAACTGATCGCGCTGGCGCGTCGCTACTTCTCGCTGCATGCGGGCATGGCAACGCCCATGAAGACCTGATGAGCCGGGAGCTCCCATGAAGAGAGCTGGAAACATCGCCGTTCTGGGCATGGCGCTCGCGCTCGCCAGTACTGCGGGCGCGCAGGTGGCCGGTACCAGGCGGCTGGGCTCCACGACCGCCGAAACCGAGCAGGTGATCGCTGGATGGAGCGCGAAGCAGAGCATCCTCGGACGGCCCGTGTACAACGCGTCGGGCGATACGCTTGGCAAGGCGCTCGACCTGATCGTCGGCACCGACAAGCACGTGACCTTCCTGATCGTCGTCACGGGCAATCCCCTCGGGGCATCCAGGCGCCTCGTCGCCGTTCCCGCGGCGCAACTGCAGGTGCACGGAAGCCGCCTTGTGCTTCCGGATACGGACCGGCTGTCGCTGGCTGCGCAGCCAGCCTTTGTTCATGCCCCCATCACCCGCACGCAGAGCACTATCGTCGAGCAGGCGCAGAAGGATGTGGACAGGGCCCGGCAGACCATCGCCCGGCTGGAGCGCATCTCCGCCCATCGCAGTGCGGAAAGCAGGGTCGACCTGGAACTGCAGATCCTCGAGCTGAGGCAGCGCCAGCAGGTGGTGGAAGACAAGATGGCCGAAATGGAGGCCGCGGACGCGGCGCAATGGCAGGCCGTGGAAGCCGAAGTCGGCCAGGCCTCGGCGCGCCTGCGCAGTGCGATCCGCGGCGCACCGGCCTGACGAAGCATCGCCCGCGCCCAGAACGAACTTTCAGCTCATGGAGACATTTCTCATGCCCAACGACGCCTTTTCCATAACCCCGACGGTCCCGACTGCATTCGGAGCCGGCTACCTTCAATCCGTGATGAATTGGCAGATGGCCGTCGGCAAGAGCATGTTGCTGGCACAGCGCGAGCAATGGGAAATGCTGGCGGCCTGGCAGCGCTCGATGGGCGCAGTGCAGCGCGAACTCACGGACCAGTGGATCTGCCGCTTCGGCGGCGGCGTACCGCTGGACGGCTAGGCGCGCGATGCTGTCCCTTCCACTGCGCAACATGCTCGACGGCATCGGCCAGCGCGCCGCGACGCGCTTCGCCGTTGTGATGCCCGACGGCAGTCGCCATGGCGTGGGCGAGGGCCCACCGGTCTTCACCATCACCTTCCATACCGAGGCCGCGTTGTTCGCCACGGCGACGCGCGGCCACATCGGCTTGATGGACGCCTACTTCGACCAGGAAGTGGACGTCGAGGGCGATTTCGGTGCCGCCCTGGCGGCCGGCATGACCGCCGGCTTCGACCAGCAGGCCGGTGCGCTCAACGGCATCGAGAACAGCCTGCACGAGCTGCGCCACTCCAACCGGGACCCGGCCCATGCCAAGGCCAACGCACGCGCGCACTATGGCCTCGGCACCGGCTTCTACCGGCCGTGGCTCGACGATCCACTGATGATGTACACCTGCGGCTACTGGCCCGAGGGCACCCGCAGCCTGGAGGAAGCGCAACGCCGCAAGATCGACCACGTGTGCCGCAAGATCATGCTGAAGCCCGAAGACCGCTTCATCGACATCGGCTGCGGCTTCGGCGGTTTCATGTTCCGCGCGGGAAAAGATCGGCACCACCGGCGTCGGCCTCAACACCACCACCGAGCAGGTCGAATGGCTGCGCGACGAGATCGAGCGGCGCGGACTGGAAGCCTCGCTGCAGGTGCGCGAAGCCGACTTCCGCGACGTCGACGAGCAGTACGACAAGGTCGTATCCATCGGCACGCTGGAGCACGCGGGCCGCGACCAGCTGCCCGAGGTGATCCGGGCGCACGCGCAGTTCCTCAAGCCCGGCGGGCTCGGCATCCTGCACTTCATCGGCCACGTCGGGCGCTTCGAGACGGAGCTCTTCATACGCAAGCACGTATTTCCCGGCGGCTGGATTCCCAGTCTGGCCGACGTGATCGTGGAAATGGAGCGCAGCGGCCTGGAGGTGCTCGACATCGAGAACCTGCGCCGGCACTACGCACCCACGCTCGATGCCTGGGCCGAACGCTTCGAGACGCATTGGCCTGCCATACAGATCCTCGACCCGCAGCGCTTCGACGAACGCTTCCGGCGCATCTGGCGCACCTACCTGATCGGCTGCGCCGAGATGTTCCGCTCGCAGGCGGGCTACACGCACCTGTTCCAGATCGTCTTCAGCAAGGGCAATGTGACACCGCAGAGCTACCCGATGGGCAGGGAGCACCTGTATGAACCGCAGCACTGAGGCGCTGGCTCACGCGGAACGCAGGAGCCACCTCATGGCGGCCATGCGCGAAGACGGCGTGGGGCCGGCGCCGCCGATCGCGCTGGCCAAGCGAACGTCGAACCTGTTCCGCGACCGCCAGGCCGGTCCGAGGCGCCTCATCGACCTCGGCGATTTCAACCATGTCATCGGCATCGATACCGCATGCAGCACGGTCGAGGTCGAAGGCATGGCCACCTACGAGGCTCTGGTGGCTGCAACGCTGCGGCACGGCATGATGCCGGCGGTGGTGCCCCAGCTCAAGACCATCACCGTGGGCGGGGCGGTAGCGGGCGTGGGCATCGAGGCGACATCGATGCGCCAGGGGCTGGTCCACCACTCGGTGCTGGAACTCGACGTGCTGCTGCCGGACGGCCGCATCGTCCACTGCACCCCCGACAACGCGCATCGCGACCTGTTCTTCGGCTTTCCGAATTCCTACGGTTCGCTCGGCTACGCACTGCGGCTGGTGCTGCGCACGCTGCCCGTGCAGCCCTATGTGCGCGTGGAGCACATCGCATACGAGCATCCCGAGGAATTCTTCGCGGCGCTGGCCGAGGCCTGCGAGGGCGATGCCGACTTTGTCGACGGCGTAGTGTTCGGCCCCCGGTCGATGGTGCTGAACATCGCTCGCTTCGAGAACACCGCCCCCTGGCTGAGCAACTACGAGTTCGAGCGCATCTACTACCGCTCGCTGCTGGAGATGCCGGTCGACTACCTCAGCGTGCACGACTACCTGTGGCGCTGGGATACGGACTGGTTCTGGTGTTCGCGCAACTTCGGCGCGCAGAACCCGCTGGTGCGTCGCCTGTTCGGCCGTGAGCACCTCAACTCCCGTACCTACACGCGGCTCATGCGCCTGAATGCCCGCTGGAGCGTGACAAGGCGCCTGGCAGCATGTCACGGGCTGCACACCGAATCCGTGATCCAGGACGTCGACGTCCCGATCCGCTCGGCGCCGGCCTTCCTCGACTTCCTGCAGCGCGAGATCGGCATCCTGCCGGTCTGGATCTGCCCGTTGCATGTGCCGGACCCTGGCGCCTGCTTTGCGCTGTACCCGCTCGATGGGGGCACGCTGCATGTCAATTTCGGCTTCTGGGACGTGGTCGAGCGCCGCGAAGCGCATGAAGCGGGGCACTTCAACCGCCTGGTCGAACAGGAAGTGCTGCGCCTGGGGGGCATCAAGTCGCTCTACTCGGACAGCTTCTTCACCCGCGAGGAATTCGACAGCGCCTACGGCATGGGCACCTACACCATGCTCAAGCGCCGCTACGACCCCGAAGGCCGCGCACCGCATCTGTACGACAAGTGCGTGCTGAAGCACTGATCCGGCGTTGATTTGATCGCCGTCAACCCCCGCGCGCTCCCGGGGCACGAACATCTGTCTGACGTCCATTTCCTGCGCCAGGACGCGGCGCACCACCTTGCGGGGCATCCATGAACTTCAAAACCATCCTCGTTCACCTGGACCATTCGGTCCGCAGTTCCGTGTGCGCCGCGATGGCGGCCCAGTGGTCCCGGGCGCACGAGAGCCACCTGGTCGGGCTGGTGCCCACGGGCCTGTACGACGGCGTGATTCCCGCCGACGCCATCGCCACCGGCATGACCGACTACATCGTCGAGTCGGCCGACTATCTGCATCGGCGAGCCGAGGCTATCGCGCGCGAGTTCAGGGAAGGCATCGCCGGATCGGGGCCCTTGTCGTACGAGGTGCGGCTGGTCGATGGCGCTACGGTGGACGCCGTTGTGCGGTACGGGCGCGCGAGCGATCTCGTGGTGCTCGGACAGGAAGACGACTCGAACAGGAAGGACACCACGGTGCGCGGGCTTGCCGAGCAGGTGCTGATGGAAGTGGGGCGACCGGTGCTGGTCGTGCCTTCGGCCGGTGCGTTCGGGGGGATCCCGAAGAACATCGTTGCGGCCTGGGACGGCTCGCGTGAAGCCGCCATGGCCCTTCAGGCGGCATTGCCGGCGATGAGGCGCGGGACACGCGTCACGCTCCTGTCGCTGCGCCACCCGCGCGACGAAGACAACACGCAGCAGCTGCTGGTATCGGACATGATCCAGTTCCTGCTGAGGCACGGCGTGCAGGCGCGTGCCGAGTCCGAGGTGACCGAAATCGACGTCGCAGACGCGTTGCTGTCGCGGGTTTCGGACCTGAGCGCCGACCTGCTGGTGATGGGCGGCTACAGCCATTCGCGCCTGCGCGAGCGGATCCTGGGCGGCGTGACGCGGCAGATCCTCGCGCAGATGACGGTGCCGGTCCTGATGGCGCACTGACGCGGATGGCCGCGGCGGCCGATGGCGGCACGCTTGACGCAAGACACCCAGGACCCATCGTGACCGACAACCCGCCTCAGGGCCTGACCGATTCCGAGGCCGCGCAGCGCCTGCGCCGCGACGGTCCGAACGTGCTGCCCTCCGTCTCCCGCAAGGGATTGGCCCGCATCGCCTGGAGTGCGCTGACGCAGCCGATGTTCTTGTTGCTGCTGGCGACCGCCGCGTTGTATGCGCTGCTCGGCAGCCTGGGCGACGCCGGCATGCTCGCGCTCTCGGTGCTGCTGGTGGGCGGGCTGTCGATCTATCAGGAGCAACGGACCGAGCGTGTGCTCGAAGCGCTGAAGGAGCTCTCCAGCCCCCGCTGCACGGTCGTGCGGCAGGGGCGCGCGCTGCACATCGCGAGCCGCGAGCTGGTGCGCGGAGATCGCCTTCTGGTGAACGAGGGCGACCGGTTGTCCGCCGATGCGCGGATCGTTGAGGCCGTCGGGCTGCAGGTCGACGAGTCCTTGCGCACCGGCGAATCGATGCCGCAGGGCAAGCACGCGAACGTCGAAGGCGAGGGCGGCCGGCTCTTCGCGGGTAGCCTGGTGGTGCGCGGCGATGGCGTGGCCGAGGTGACCGGCACCGGCGCGCACACCGCACTGGGGGCCATTCACCGCTCGATCTCCCAGCTCGCGTCCCGTGCGAGCCGGCTGCAGGAGGAATTGCGCCAGCTGGTGGGGCGCGTCGCCTGGCTTGCGGCCTTCACCTGCGTCGTCGCGGCAACGGTGTTCGCGCTGCGCGAGGGCTCGTGGACGCAGGGCCTGCTGGTAGGACTGACGCTGGCAATGTCGCTGATCCCCGAGGAGTTCGCGGTCGTGTGGAGTGTGATGCTGGCGCTCGGCAGTTGGCGCCTTGCAAGGTCGAACGTGCTGACCCGCCAGCCGCAGGCCATCGAGGCGCTCGGCACCACCACGGTACTTTGCGTGGACAAGACCGGAACGCTGACGCACAACCGCATGGCGCTCACGGCGCTGTACGACATGGAGGCGGAATGCAACCCGGGCGCGGGCGAGCCGGCCGCGCGCTTTCATCGCCTGCTGGCGGGCGCGCTGCGCGCCAGCAGCACGGGCGGCGTCGAGCCCATGGACCACGCGGTGCGCGCCACCGCGCAAGCCGCGGGCCTGGCCGGCGGCGATGCCGGCTGGACGCCCGGCCCGCGCCGCGGCATCCGCGACGGCATGCCCTATGTCGTGCACTGGTGGCAGGCGCCCGGCGAAGCCGGGCAGACGGTGGCGGTCAAGGGCGCAGCGGAGGCCGTGCTCGGGCTCTGCGATGCCGAGCCGGCGCTGATGCAACGGCTGTGGGAAACCGCCGACCGATGGAGCGCGGCTGGCCTGCGGGTGCTCGCAGTGGCCGAGGGGCATGCGGCGCAAGCCGGCGACGACGCCGCGCTGCCCGGCGGGCTGCGCCTGGCGCCGTTGGGCCTGCTCGGCTTCATGGACCCATTGCGCGCGGAGGTGCCCGGCGCCATCGAGGAATGCCGGCGCGCGGGCGTTCGCGTGGTGATGATCACCGGAGACGCGGCCCTCACAGCCCGCGCGATCGCGCAGCAAGCCGGGCTGATCGATGGAAGCGAGTGGCAGGTGATGAGTGGCAAGGCGCTGGCCACGATGGACGACGAGGCACTGCGCCGCTGCGTACGCGACGTGCAGGTCTTTGCGCGGGTCGATCCCGCGCAGAAGCTGCGCATCGTGCGGGCTCTGCAACGGCAGGGGGACATCGTGGCGATGACCGGCGACGGCGTCAACGACGCACCGGCGCTCAAGGCTGCCGACATCGGCGTCGCGATGGGCCTGCGCGGCACCGATGTTGCGCGCGAAGCTGCCTCGCTGGTGCTGCTGGACGACAACTTCGCTTCGCTGGTCGAGGCAGTGCGCGCCGGCAGGCGCATCTTCGCGAACCTGCGCAAGGCGCTGGGCTATCTCTTCGCGGTGCATGTGCCGATCGTCGGCGTGGCGCTGATCCCTGTCGTGATGGGCGGCCCGGTGCTGTTGCTGCCGCTGCACGTGGTGCTGCTGGAACTGTTGATCGACCCGGCCTGCTCGCTGGTGTTCGAGGCCGAGCCGGCGCCCGACGACAGCATGACGGTGCCGCCGCGTCCCCGGGACGACGCGCTGTTCTCGATGGCTTCGGCGGCCCGCGCGTTCGCGATGGGGGCCCTGGTCTTCGTTGGCGTGGCGCTGGTGCAATGGGGCTGCCGCGCGCTGGGGGCCACGCACGAGGAACTGCGCATGGCCAGCCTCGGGTCGATCGTGCTCGGCAACCTGCTGCTGCTCGTGTGGTTTCGCGGCGCCAGTGTCCGGCTCACGCACACCAACACGGTGTTCAATGCTCTATTGGTTGGCGTGTGCGTGGTCTGGGGGATGCTGACGGCGGTGCCTGGCGTGGGGGCCCTGTTCGGCCTGCCGGATACGTCTTCGCCGTGGGCCTTGTGGGTCGTGCTTCCTGCGGGCTGGTCGCTTTGGCGCCTTTTCGCCATCTCCAAACGTCATTGAATCGCAAACAAGCCATATGGACACCACACTGGTCAACGCACTGCGAGAGCAACTCCAGCGGGAGACCGGGCAACCCGTGGTCTTGGTCGAAACGCACATTTCCTGGGTGCTGCTGACGCGGACGCAGGCCTTCAAGCTCAAGAAGCCGGTACGCCTGCCGTTCCTGGACTTCGGCAGCGTCGAGGCCCGAAAGCACTTCTGCGAGGAGGAGCTGCGCCTCAACCGACGCTTTGCTCCTTCGCTCTACGTCGACGTGGCACCGGTCTGCGGCACGCGCGAGTCGCCGCGCATCGGCGGCGCCGGCACGGTGATCGACTACGTGGTGCGCATGCTGCGATTCCCGGGGTCGTCGCTGCTGCGCGACCTGCTGGTGGAAGACCGGCTGCAGCCCGCGCTGCTCGACGGCTTCGCGCAGCGGCTGGCGGCCCTGCACGCGGCAGCGGAGCGAGCGGCGCCGGTGCCAGGCTTCGGCAGTCCTGACTCGATCGTTCGAGCAGCTACGGATGCGCTGGCCGCGTTGCGGGCGCAGGGCGGCGAAAGCCGCCTCGCCCCCCTTGCAGCACTGGATACGTGGGTTCGGGAGCAAGGCCAGGTGCTGCGCATGGCATGGATCGCCCGCCAGCAGGGCGGCTCGATACGCGAATGCCACGGCGATCTGCACATGGCCAACGTGGTCCTAGTCGACGGTGCGCTCATGCCTTTCGACTGCATCGAGTTCGACCCGGCGCTGCGCTGGATCGACGTGATGAGCGACCTTGCATTCCTCACCATGGACCTGAAGGCCCACGGCCGCGACGATCTCGCACTCCGCTTCCTGGACGCCTGGATGCAGCACAGCGGTGACTACCCGGCCCTGCAGGTGTGGCGCTTCTACGAGGTTTATCGGGCGCTGGTGCGGGCCATGGCCACGGGACTGGGTCCGAGGCCCCCGGATGGCGAGGCCCGGCCCGACTACCTGGCCTGCGCAACGCGGATGACGGTGCAGCCGGAGGAGGGCGCCCGCCTGATGATCACGCACGGCTTGTCGGGCTCAGGAAAATCCAGCGTCGCCTTGCAACTGTTGGGCGCCGCGGGCGCTGTCCGCGTGCGATCGGACGTGGAGCGCAAGCGGCTGTATGGCCTCGATCCGCTGGCGCGCTCCGCCGCCCTTGGGCTCGACATCTACGGCGCGCAGGCAACGCGGCAGACTTTCGAAAGGCTGCGCGCCTGCGCCCGCGATGCACTGCTGGCGGGCTATCCAGTGATCGTGGACGCGGCCTTCCTGCGCGGCGCCGAGCGACGCAGCTTCGAAGCCCTTGCAACCGAGCTCCGCGTGCCTTTCACGATCCTGGATTGCCGCGCAAGCCCGGCCACGCTGCGCCGCCGCGTGGCCGAGCGCGACACGGCAGGCACGGACGCCTCGGAAGCCGGCCTTTCAGTGCTGGAGCGTCAGTTTGAATGGCAAGACCCGCTGGCGGCCGACGAGCGCGCGCTGACCATCGAGGTCTCCACCGAAGACACCGTAGACATCGCGCTGGTCGCAGCGCGCTGGCGCGCCGCGACCGCGAACCGCTGAACCCTCACTGGCTGGCGAGCGTTCCGCTCGGCAGCGTGAAACGCTCGTGTTCGGTCTTCGCGCTTTCGGGCGCACGCACCAGCAGCACCGGCACTGGCGACAGGCGCAGGATGTGCTCCGCGCTGCTGCCCATGACCCAGCGGCCGAGTCCTCGACGGCCGTGAGTGCCGATCACGATCAGCTCGGCCTTCGATGCTTCCGCCTCGGCGATCACCTGGTCGTACACGGTGCCCTTGAAGCTGTCGAGCAATACGGTGTCGGCTTCGACGCCTTCCTCGACCGCCTTGGCCCGCGCGGCCTCGAGCAGCTTCGTGGCGTTGCCGCGCAGTTCTTCGAGCCAATTGCCGGCATGGCCCGCGTAGGCATCCATGGCCAGCGCGAAGGACAACTCGTCGATGACGTGCGCCAGGCGCAGGCGCCCGCCCGTGAGCTTTGCCAGCTTGATGGCTTCGGCCAGGCCATGGCTGGATGTGGAACTGCCGTCAATGGGAACAAGAATTCGCTGGTACATGGCACGACTCCGGTTTGTGGTGTGGATCGGTCCAGTATCCGCACGGGCGCTCCGCGCGGCTTGACATTGATCAAGCGCGGGGCCTGCCGACGGCCAGGGCTTGATCTGGAACAAGCCTGCGCGCGAACGAAAGCGCCACCCTTGAGGCATGCACAGGACAACCCTCATGACCCACGCCACCGTTCGCATCATTCGCCAGGAGCACGCCGCGCTCGCCGCCATGCTCCGCTCCATCGTCATGCTGCTCGAGCAACACCGCAAGCAGGGCACTTTGCCCGATTTCGCGACGCTGCGAGCCATGCTCTTCTACGTGGACGAGTTTCCGGAGAAGCGCCACCACCGCAAGGAAACCGAGTTGCTGTTTCCCAAGCTGCGCGCCAGGACGCCGATCTCGCGGGATCTGCTCGACAAGCTCGACGGCGACCATGCCAAGGGTGAGCGCAGGATCCGCAACGTCGAGCACGCGCTGCTCGCGTTCGAGATGCTGGGCGAGTCGCGGCGCGAAGAATTCGAGAAAACGGTCGGCGAGTATGTCGACTTCTACCTGAGCCACATGGCGCTGGAGGAGCGCGAGATCCTGCCGCTGGCCGAGCGCGTGCTGACCGAGAACGACTGGCGCGACCTGGACGAAGCCTTCGCCCAGAACCGCGACCCGATGACCGGACACGTGCCCGATCTCGAATACAACGCGCTCTTCACGCGCATCGTGAACATCGTTCCCGCGCCCATCGGCCTGGGACCGGCCCTCTGAGCCGGTTGCCGGCTCAACGCACCAGCACGTAGGTGCCCGGCGCGTCGCACAACGGCGGCATGCCGCGCCGCGGCGCACCCAGCCGGGACCGGGGGCGTCAAGAAGTCGCTGCTCCACGGTGTACACCGCCAGCAGGCCAAGGAAGGAAAGCCGTTGTCTGACCGGAAGGAGAAGGGCACGAAAGCAAAGAAGTCAAAGAAGGAATGAAGGCCAGAACCCGCCGCCAGAACGACGGCGAGTGATGGATCTTCGCCCCTTCAGTGCCGGTGGCCTGTTTCCACGCTCGTCTGGCAGGCCGCGCACCGGACGGCGGTGGGCTGCGCGAACAGCCGCGCACGCGGAATCTCGGCACCGCAGTCTTCGCAGACGCCGTAGCGTCCGTCCGCCAGGCGCGCGAGCGCCAGCTCGATCGCTTCGAGCCTGGTGCGATCGATCTCGATCTCGGCCAGATGCACGTCGGCTGCGCGCTCCGCTTCGGCTTCGTCGGCATGGGTCGTCACTTCGCGACCGCCTCCGGATTCCAGGAGCTGGGCCGTGGGCACCGAGGCGCGGAGTTCGTCGAGAACCTGCCGCTTCAGCATGTCGAGCTGCAGATGAAGCGAGCGGCGGTCGGCTGCGTCGAGGTGTTTCATGGTGTGTCGTCCTTGAGATGCGATGGCTGCGATGGAGGTGTTGCGCCGCGGTCAGAGGCGGCCACGGCGCGAGGCCGGAAGGCGGATCGCCACATAGGCGAGCCGGCGGTCGCGCATCACCAGCAGCGCGACCGTGTCTCCGGGAGGCACCCGCGCAAGGCTTTGCTTGAAGTCCTCCGGGCGATAGAGCTTCGTTGTGTTCATGGCCACGACCACGTCTCCGGCACGGATGCCTTCGCTGCGCGCGAGGCCGCCGGCCTCACGCACCATCAGGCCGCTGTCGATGCGCAACTGCAGCCGCTGCGCGGGGGAAAGATCGCCCACGCTCAAGCCCAGGCCGTCGTTCCATTCGGGCGCCGCGGCCGCGAAAGAGGTGCCGGCGACGGCGGGTTGGACTACCAGCGCGACCTGGAGCATGCGGGCAGCGCCGCGTCGCCACACCTCGAGCTGCAGCCGACTGCCGGGCGCGCGTTGCGCAATCTGCTGCGGAAGATCGATGAAGTGCAATAGAGGCTTGCCGTCGAGGGCCAGCACCGCGTCTCCCTGCGCCAGGCCCGCAGCTTCCGCGGGGCTGCCCGCCTCGACGCGGACCACCAGGGCGCCGGCCGTTGTTGAAGCAGGCAGGCCGAAGGACTGGGCCAGCGCAGGCGTCATCTCCTGGAATTCGGCGCCCAGGTAGGCCCGCAGCACCGCTCCGTGTTCCTGCAGCTGGTTGGCGATGCGCATCGACAGGTTGATCGGCACCGCGAAAGACAGGCCCATGTAGCCGCCGCTGCCGCTGTAGATCATCGAGTTGACGCCCACGACCTCGCCGCGGCTGTTGAACAGCGGGCTGCCCGAGCTGCCCGGATTGATGGCGACGTCGGTCTGGATGAAGGGGATTTCGCCCGCGCCGCCCATGACGCGCCCGACAGCGCTGACGACGCCCGCCGTCACGCTGCCGTGAAATCCGAAAGGCGAGCTGATCGCAGCCACCCAGTCGCCGGGGCTGAGCGTCGAGGAGTCGCCGATGACGGCCACGGGCAGGGCGCTCGCATCGATCTTCAGGAGGCCGACGTCGGTGCGCTTGTCGACGCCGACCACGCGCGCCGTGAAGCGGCGCCCGTCGTCCAGCTGGACCTGGGCCTCGTCGATGTTCGTGACCACGTGGGCGCTCGTGAGGATCAGGCCGTCGCTGCGGATGATCACGCCCGAGGCGAGGTCGCGGATCTGGCTGATCCGCGCGCTCGCCGGCAGGGGCCAGGCCAGCCGGTCGGCGAAGTCGTGCTCCGGGGCGATTTCCAGTTCGATGTCTTCCGGGGTCTCGTCGCGTCCGATGCGCAGGGTGCTGATATCGACCACCGACTTGCTGCGACTTGCAACCAGGGACGAGAAGCCACTCGTGCCCGCCGCAACAGGCTCGGTCGCGGCCGCTATCTGTCCGCGAGGGGCCGAAGGAGGCACAGGTCTGGGCGCGGCGCAGGCACAGAGCAGCGAAGTGCCAGCGGCAAGCGTCCACGCGAGGTGGGCGGTGCGATGTATCACACCTGTCTGAAAGAGAAAATTGGCCACGTCGATCCGGACTCGGCCTTCAGATCGATTGCGGCGACAGCATCACGGGGCGCACCACTGCCTGCGAATCTTCGGCACTGCTCACAGCGCTGCCGAAGGCCTGCAGGCGGGCCGCACAACTGCCGTCGTCGACCTCGCGCATCGTGAGCGAGGAGCTCAGGATCGGCGCGCGGCCCAGGAGCTTGCCGATCTCGGCTGCAGCGTTCGGTGCTCCCTGTCCACCCATGACCGAGAGCACGGCGACATCGGGCAGCCGCTGGCGTTGGCGCGCGACGAAACTGCGCATGGGGCCGGCGAGTTGCAGCATCCAGATCGGCGACACCAGCACGACGGCATCGAAGTCGCTGGGCGGCGGACCGTCGTAGCGAATGGCGGGCTGTCGCCGGAAGAACGAGTCGAGCACGCAACGCAAGCTGCCGAGGGCGCCGCTGCGAGGGCGCACCTCGGTGACGTTCGCGATGTGCCAGTTCTGCTGGCTGCACAGGAGCTCCGCGACCTGGCGGGAAGTGCCCGTGTAGGAATAGACGATCACCAGGACGTTGTTCATGCTTGCCTCTGCTGCGTTCATGGACAGTCAATGTAGGCAGCGTCGGAAGCCGCGACCTTGCGCTGCATCAAGTACCGGCGGTGTCGCGCCGAGGTGCTGCGAGCCATCGGATTTCTTGATTTGGCGCAAGGCGAGGCGCCGGGTGCGCGAGGACCATCCTTGCACCGGGGAACGTCTCCGCCGAAGGAACCATCATGAAAATCCTGCTTGCCGTCGATGGCAGCGACTACACGAATCGCATGCTGTCCTACCTGACCACGCACAAGGATTGGGCGAATGCGGGCCACACCTTCACGGTCTTCCATGCGGTGCTGCCGGTGCCGCACCGTGCCGCGGCCTTCGCAGGGCCGGACATCGTGCACGGGTACTACGAAGACGATGCGCGGGTGGTGCTCGAGCCTGTGCGCGCGTTGCTGGCCAGGAACGGCATCGAAGCCCGCTTCGAGCACCGCATCGGCCACCCCGCCGAGGAGATAGCTTCGTTCGCGCAGAAGGGGCAGTTCGATCTCGTGATGATGGGTTCGCGGGGCCATGGCACCTTGACCAACCTGGTGCTGGGGTCGGTTGCCACCAAGGTGCTGGCTGCGTGCACGGTGCCAGTCTTGCTGGTGCGTTGAATGAGTGCCGCAACCCTGGCACGGGGCGTGATCGTGGCCGCCTTCGGTGCATTCGCGCTGGCGGGCGGAACGAGCACCTGGTCGCAGACGCGATCGTCGTGCCTTGAGCGCACGTCGTCGGGACTGCAAGGCTCTGATTTCGTGGCGGCCGCGGCGCGTCAGTCGCCTGCGGTGGTGAGCGTGACAGTCGCGGGCACGGGCAACGACTGGGTTGCCGCCAGCGATCAGCGCGCACCGACGCAATGGGGCCGCGGCGTGGAGCGCGGTTTCGCGTCGGGGTTCATCTTCCGCCGCGACGGCTACATCCTGACCAGTGCGCACGCGGTGACCGGTGCCCAGGCTATCTCCATCGTCACCGAGGACCAGCGCCGCTTCGATGCCGAGGTGGTTGGCATCGACCGCCGCACCGACGTGGCGCTGCTGCGGGTCGCGGCGTCCGACTTGCCGGTCGTCACCGTGGGCCGCAGCAGCGAGCTCTGCCCGGGCGAATGGGTCGCCGCGATGGGCGCCCCCTTCGGCTTCGAGCGCAGCGTGACCGCCGGCGTGGTGAGCGCCAATCCGCGTTACGTGTCAGGTGGGAGCGGGGTGCCGCTGATACAGACCGACGTCGCGCTCAACCCGGGCAACTCGGGCGGGCCGTTGTTCGACGAACGGGGCAGGGTGGTCGGCATGAACTCGATGGCCTACTCGCCCGGCGGGGGGTACTCCGGCATGTCGTTCAGCCTGCCGATCGACACGGCGATGCACATTGCGGACGAGCTTCGTATCACCGGGCGGGTGATGCGGGGGCATATCGGTGCCCGTATCCAGCCCCTGACCGTCGAACTCGCGCCGGCCTTCGGGCTCGATACCGCATTGGGGGCGCTGGTGGTGCGCGTCGACCCGGACAGCCCCGCCGAGCTGGCAGGGCTTCGCAGCGGCGACGTGGTGCTGGCCGTCGATGGCGCTGCCGCAATGCCCTATGCCGACATACAGGATCGTGTAGCCGGAGCCCGCAAGGGCAGCCTGCTCGCATTGAAAGTCTGGCGCCACAAGACGCCGTTGACGATGCAGGTAGGCGTGGCCGAAATCCCACCGGACCTCGCGCCCCGGCTGGCCGCACGTGCCTTGCCGCAAGAGACGCGCTTCGGGCTCGAACTCTCGGAGCGAAAGGGTGTGCTGGGCATCAGCCTTCTGGATCCCGGTCTCGTTGTGCAATCGGCCTCGGGTTCGGCTCAGCGGGCGGGATTGCGCTACGGCGACATGCTGATCGCGGTCAACGATGTGCAAGTGGCCGGCCTGGCGGATTTCGATGCGGCGATCCAGTCCATCAGAGAGAGCGACACGGTCGCTTTGCTGGTCATGCGCGGCTCGGCCCGCAGCTATGTGCCGATTCTTCCGCGCGGTCCGCAACGTGCCCCCGTGGCGCGAGGCGCGAGCGATGCCACCGTACGGATGCCGTGAGGCTTGTGCAATGGAAAAGTCGACCAGCTGTGGCGTTCTGGTGTTCGATGCAGCAGGGCAACTGCTGCTTTGCCATGCGACCGACAGCCGGTATTGGGACATCCCCAAGGGCGCAAGCGATGGGCAGGAGCAGGGCGCGCAGACCGCCGTGCGTGAGGCGTTCGAGGAATGCGGCCTCCGGTTGCTGCCTGCTCAGCTGAGGGAGATTGGACTTTTTCCCTACCGCCGGGACAAAGAGCTTCGGCTCTTTGCGGTGCTGGTGAGGCATTTCGAGGCGAAATCCTGCGTGTGTTCCAGCTTCTACATGGACCGCCGTGGACGACGTCGCCCCGAGATGGACGGGTTCCGCTGGGCCGCATTCGAGCAGTTGCCCCAGTTTTGCGCACCCAGTCTTGTCACAGTGCTGACGCAAGAGCTTTCTTTGGCCGGAATCCATGGGCAACTGCTCTACGAAGTGAGGCCGGTCGATGCAGTGCTTGCGCCGCGCGGGGGGCTCGGGATTGATCCTGCGCAAGGTCGGTCGCAGCCGCTCGCCCAAGAATGACCGCAGGCCATCCCATCCGCCCATCACGGGGTCGTCCCATGAACATCACTTTGAACGGAGCCCGTAAGCAAGCAGCAATCCCGTGTTGACGAGCGGTGCGCAAGCTGGTTGGGTGCCGGCCAACTACTTTGTCCCCCCGCAGTCCAAGCCAACGGTCGAGCCAATAATCGCGTCATGACGATCAGTCCGTTGGAGGCTTACCTTGACCTGCAGTTGCGGTTCGCCGAACGCTATTGCGCGCTGACCGATGTCCCAGTTGCAGACGCGATCGGCAAATGCACGAATTTGCGTCGGAGATTCGGTCTTTGGGGGCCCGCGGGCGATCGCGCTTGGGCTGCATTCTTGCAAGAGATTCCGTCCTGCGCGCAACATCGCGATCTCTTGCGCCTGACGCTGAGCGCTGCAAGCGCCGCGCCCACAGTCCGGCAATCACCATTCGGATGCTTCAGCTACGACCCCGGCGGTGCAGACAGGACACTGCGACTTCACTTCATGCCGGATCCACGCCATCGGCGCAGCAGCCCTCTTGCTAGCAGTAGTACGCACGAGCGTCATGCGGAGTTGCGAGCACTGTTCGCAGAAGTTCGTCGGCAGCACCCCGACGTTCAACAGGTTCTCGGCTTCTCGTGGCTCTATCACACTCAAGCCTATACGCGGCTCTTCCCGCTGGCGTATGTCGAGTCGCTCGTACCCGCAGAGGGGCCGCTCCATTTGAACGGAAGTTCCATCTGGGGACAGGTCTTGAATCATCGCCATCAGTTGAAGCCCGGGGTCGCCGATCTTGTACTTGACGCACTTCAGCCGAGTACCGTTGATTTTCCGTGGCGGGCCTTTCCGCTGCAGCCGCTCGTCGCGTACTGCTCAGCGGAACACTTTTTCAACTGGTTCGCGGTGGAATGACGGACGCCCATGGCGATAGGGCGTTGAAGTCGGCCGACAGCATCTCACACCGCCAGCCAAGAGCGAAGAACACGCTCATTCAAGGACTTAGGGCCGCGCTTCGCGGGTCCTGTCGCTCCGATCGCGACAAGGAGTCTCAACTTTGCCGCGCGCGACGCGATTTCTGTTTTGTGCCGTAGTGATCTGCAGCGCAGATGAATCGATCGAATCAAGGCGCAACGCATCTATTCGGATGTTTTGTCGCTCACTTGTTTGCGCTGTGCGAAAGGCTCAAAAGAAAAGATCGCACGAATGAAAACAGCAGCGAAACGCCCCAACTATCGGCGACAGTTTAACCCAAGCGACAACCCAACTGGCAATTTATTTGCCAATTCTAATGTCAATTGACAAGCCAACTTAAATGACAATCTAAGGGGGTTCTTCGCCGGGCTATACGCGGCAAGGTTCTCTCGGAAGGAGAGCCAGGTTGATTTCTCAAGCAAACTTCGCTTGAATGGCAAGCTTGTCCAACTGTTCTTGGAGGCCATCCCGCACCGTTGCTCAAAGAAAATGAGCTCCGGCTGTTCTAGCAGCCGAAGCTCTGAAAATTCCTTGCAGAAATTTCAGCCTCGACAATACGCGCAGAAATGCACGTAGTCAAGGCGTGGGGATCCTTTTTCATGTCTTTTTGAAACGGCCGGGCAGCCTTCTTTTGCTGCCATGCCACAGCCAAGACCTCGCACGCCAAGTGGAAGACTTGGGACACAGTTGCGCGGTGTCCTGTCAGACCAGTTCCATGCCAGAAGGCATCAAGCGAACGATCTGATTTACACCTACAGCCCTCGAGCAGACGCGGACGTTGTGCTTCGGAGCAGTCTCGAGTACGCGCACTTTCTTCTAGTGGAATCTGACCCTCGCGTGGCTCGGGTCGACTACGCCCCCGCAGAGAGGGTTGCACGGTTGTGTGGGGAGAGCATTGCGACGACTGTGGATGTGGAAGTAGTCGACATCGATGGGACTGTGACCTGGCGGGAAATCAAATACTTAAAACATCGTGAGATAAACGAAAGGGAACATGCTTATGAAACTTGGCAACTCCTAATTCAGAACAAAATGGCAGACGGGTTGGCGGATAATTTCCAAATTCTTACAGAAAAGGAAATCTATCTCAACCCGGTCAGAATAAGAAATTGGAATCGCATTGTCGCCTGGATAGCGCAGGTGCGAGAGTTTAGCTTGGGCAAAGAAGGGCAAGCAGTGCTTGCATTAATTAGGAGGCGAAAGCAAGTCAGGTTTGAAGAGATGTTGGCGATTGGCGAGAAAGATCGGGCGGGGTTGTTTGCTGCGGCGCTATTCAGGGAGGTGCAAAAAGGAACTGTCGCGAGCGATTTAGAACGAGCGCCGTTATCTCCGCATTCCTTGTTTTTTCAGCGGGAGGAAAAGACATGAAAACGCGTATCACCTTCCGGACATGTCCTTTTCACTCGCGAGATGTCGATGTCTGGCCAGTTTGCGACGTCACGCTGCTGACAGAAAATGAACGTGAAATCTTTCATCGAAAAGCAAAAGGCATTCGCCGATATCTGGAGGATGGAAGCCTAAAATCGGCCGCCAGAATTGCTAGGTGCTCTGGGTCCACACTGCTTGATTCATTCAATAGATGCCTCAAAATCGCAGGTGATGGCCGAATTTTTGGCTTTCGGGCGCTGCTTCCACACCTCAGAACAAAAAAATACGTGAGGAACAAGGCCCTGCCACGAGGCCGCGCGATCGGTGCCTCGGGGAGCAGCGGCGCATTTGACGCGTTTCTTTCGGAACATCCTGAATTGCATCAGGAACTCGACCGGCGTATCGAGCGCGGAGGTTCAGAGAAAGGGGGCTCAGCACACCCGCAATCCTTCAAGATTTTTGAGGGATTCGTACAGCTCTGCCGGTGCTATGTGGGGCCGGACTGCTACCCGTTGAACTCCCGAAGCAAGGGGCGGCGTTCAGTTGAGCGTTACATCAAGGCGTACCGGGAACGACATCTTTCATGTGTTGAGACATGGTACGGGGGCGATGCAGCGCAGCGACTTCGCCTGGGGACGGGCCACAAGTCCTTTCATCTCGGCGAGGCGCCCTTTGACGTCGTCGGCTTTGATGCTCACAAAATCCATTGTGTCGGGACTATCGACGTCCCTGGGCCAGCAGGCAGGCAGACAATTCCTATCGAGCGGATCTGGGTTTGCGTCGCGGTGGATTCGGGGTGCTCGAAGGCAGTCGTGGGTTATTCAATCGGGATCTGTACCGAGATCAACGCGGCGCATGTGGAGTTGGCCATCAAAAACTGCCTCACTGAATGGGCACCTCTCAAGCTGACAGTACAAGACGTCTCCTACAAAGTGGGCGCTGGACTGCCTGTCGGCACCGTCCCCGGGCTCAGCGCATGTCGGTTCGCTTGCCTCACGATGGACAACGCCGCGCAACACTTCGCCAACCGCATCGTTGACAGTATGCGTCGCGCGATGGGGTGCACGATCCGCTGGGGGCAAGTGGGGGCATGGTGGCGAAATTCGGAAGTGGAACGCTTCTTTAAGACCTTTGAGGGAGGTGGCATCCAAAGCCTTCCGTCATCGACTGGATCGAATGTCCATGATCCACTGCGAGACAATGCCTCCGAAAACGCGATTGCTAAATGCATCGTCTGGGAAGAAGTGCTGCAGCGTATCGATGTGTGTATCGCGAACTACAACGTCACGCCGCACACAGCTCTCGGCGGACAGAAACCATTGGACGTGCTCGCCAAGCACCTTTCCCCTGCAAGCCGAACATTTGTAGAGCGTCCTAGCGTCCCAATCACTGCGTTCACGCCGCAACTTGGTGTCACAGTCGAATGGCGAATCGTACGAGGAGATTTGAAGCTCGGAAGGCGGCCATACATCGAGGTAGATCAGGCCAGATACACCGGCGACTCGCTCTCTGGCAAGTTCGATTTCGTGGGAGCCACAGTCATTGTTCATATCAACGAGACGGATATGAGCAGCATCCAAGCGTACCAAGAAAATGGCCTCCTGCTCGGAACTCTTCGCCCCATCGACTCCGAATGGCGCAGACAGAACAAGGTTCCTCGCGACTTGGTGAAGGCAATCAACGCCAACATTCGAGATGCCGAAAACCTGCTCAACCCGCTGGATGCGCACATCGATGATCTGCGCGAGACGGCAACCCGTGGCAGGAAAAAATCCTCGAAGAAGATCTCTCGCGATGCCACAAGGCTCGCAGACGCATTGCACCGGACTGACGCGCAATTAGCGGATCCGCGAGCTGCCACAACCCGGCGATCTTCCAACCGCCCAGCTGTGAGAACGCTACCTCCCAGCATGCCAGCGCCGACATGGGAAATTGAGTAGTTCGAGACGATCAAGCAAGGAGAGAAAATGCACGAAAACCTGCTCCTTCCGGGACCCGAGCGAGACTCGATGTACGCCGCACACCCTGTGGTTTGCAATGCCGTTCAGATTGCTACCGCGCCTGTCATCGAGGCGGAACGCGCTGTGAGGGCCGCCGTATTGCACCGCGATCCCGGAACCTATTTTCTCGGGGAGCCGCGGATGGGGAAGACCACGACCATAGAGATGATCGAGTCGGTGATGCCTCAAACTTTCCCCGGTGTTCCTGTCTTCGATCTCATTGCGAAGACACACCAACATCAGAACGAAAAGATCTTCTACGGCGATCTCCTGACGGACCTCGATCAAACACCGGGGCCGAATGTCAAGATGGCCGAGCGACGCAACCAGTTGCTCAATCACGTCATAGCGAACTGCCGGACGGTGCTCAGCGACCGCGCAATTCTCTTCGTCGACGAAGGTCAAAACTGGGGTGAGTGCGAGTATGAGTGGATGCGGGATCTAACTAACGACTGGCGCAAACGGGATGTCGTGTGCGTGACGATCGTCTTCGCGCATCCCAATCTTGAGAACAATGTCAAGGTCAGGTTTGTGCGGCGCAATCGATCGGATCTGACCGGTCGCTATCTCATCTCTCGCCATACGTTTCGGGGCCTGTCCAATCTGGCTGAATTAAGGGATTCGTTCGAGGCGTACGACAATCCCAAGCGGCATCAATTTCCCCACGGAAGTGGAATTTGCTACAGCCGGTTCTTCTTCCCAAAGGCATTCGATGGCGGATGGCGCTTGCGCGATGAGGCTGAAGTTGCATGGTCGCTATTCTCTGCATACTCCAAACCGGCCGAACGTTCTTGTGCATCGATTGGCATGCAATGGGTCAGCGCAGCTGTTCGTAACTTCATCTTTGCGGCAAACGATCCGATTCAACCAGATGCCCGCGGCCGACTATGGACTGAAGCAATACGTGCGGCGGTCTATGACGCGATGTCCTGAGCCGTGGCGCAGCGATGAGCCGAGAACGGACCGCGCCTCAGATGAAGATGGGGCTGCTTTGGAGTGATAGATGGTTCTTTGAGTATGAAGGACCATTCACCCGACTTGCCAAACTCGCGATCGTGAACGTTCTTACGTCGCAGCGGATCAACAAACTGCTGTTCGGTCGGGGCAACTCGCTATCGTCATTCGGTGCAGTCCACGCGCGGAGCTTGGTTGACCCCCGCTGGATGTCGCTGACGTTGCGCAGCGATCCCAACCGGAAGCCTCACTTCAGCGTCGCCGCGCTCCAAGCTTCCTCCTTACACGCCTACTGTGGACACCTTTGCTTTGAAATCGCCTCAGACGCGCAGTTTCGATACTGTCCGACCTGCCTCGCTCAAGGCTTCCAGTCGTCAATCCATCAAATCGACGGGATACTCAGGTGCCCAATCCATGGTGATGCTTTCAGTGACCGATGTCCGTCGTGCGGTGGGGCGTCGCCACGATACGCTGTCGCCGCAGCCGCCTTCGACAAGCCTATGCGATGTCCGGGCTGCGGTGCGTGCTATGCGAACGCGTGGTCGTTAGATGGAATGGTGACGTCCTGGACGCGCGTGAAGGGAAGCGACCGACTGATGGTTGTGCAGGATTGGCTCCAACGAGTTGCGTCGCGCCGGTCGCCAAAGTTGGGAGAATATGCCTTGGCGGCGATGTCGGCACGGGAGCAGCGCCTGACTATCTTTGATTTTCTTAGAAGAGCCGTTCCACTGAACTTGCCGGGCCTGCATCCTAACGGGATGACGGTCTCTGTGGGCAAATTGACCCACGGTCCATTTCGCAGACGTTTTCTGGACGAACTATGCGCTGAGCGCACCACCATTTACAGATCAATCCGACGTCATTTCCATCGAACGCTCGGCATCGGGCGATTGCTTCGAAGAGCGGATGCGACTCGAGATCTGTCGTGGGCCTTCCAGGGCGTTTGTTACTCGAGACGCGGACTGACGCCCCCCGTACTTCACGGATTCCTGCTCTGGCGTGCTCGATTTGAGGGACAGTTACCCATTGCTTGCTACAGTCCAAGAAAGAGTTTCGAATTCGAGCGGAAGCAGATGACCTGGTCGCGTCCCATTCCGTGGTGTAGGTCCACAGCCCGGAGAAGGCTGAGCTGCACGGTACTCAGCGTGCCACTGCGG
>NZ_JBGLYN010000050.1:0-45899 GCF_047304045.1 Variovorax sp. Varisp85 | reverse complement strand
GCGCGCCCCGCGCCCGCCCCCCCCCCCCCACGACGGGCGTGGCCGCCACGTGGCTGGCGGTCGAGGCGGGCGAGGGCAAATACCTCTTCCCGCTGGGACACGCCGGCGAAATCTTTCCCTGGACGCCGCCACAGCCTGTGCCCTACACGCAGGCGTGGTTCCTCGGCGTTGCCAACCTGCGCGGCGGCCTCTATGGCGTCGTGCAGCTGTCGGCATTCGCCACCGGCGTTCCGGGCGCGCTGGCCGCCACCGAGGCGGCCCGCATCCAGTCGCGGCTCGTTGCTTTCAACGAGCTGCTCGAAGTCAACTGCGCTTTGCTGGTCGATCGACTGGCGGGGTTGCGGGGTGCGGAGGCCTTCACGGCCTCCGAACCTCCTGGCGCAGAAGCACCTGCCTGGCATGGGCATCTGTTTACCGACGCGGCGGGAGAGCGCTGGCAGGAAGTCAACCTGCAGGCGCTTTCCCAGCAACCCCAGTTTTTGAGCATTGGTGCGTAGTGCCCCCGCACGCCGTACCGGAAACTATCTGAAGGACCGACCGTGAGCTCGATCGCCGACAAGTTCAAGAAATTACTGCCCGTGACCAACGGGAACGACAAGGCCCGCGTCGATGGCTCCGGTTCCACGTTGTCTATCGACGACGTAGACACCGTCCAGGTCCCGGACGAGAAAACCGTGCGTATCGCCAAGAAGGGGGCCGCGCCCGCGGACACCGGCTTCAGCGACCTCGACCTGCCGGGCGGCGGCGGCGACGCCGCCAACGAGCCGGGCGCTGCGGCTGTCGAAGCGGTGCCCGACACCATCGACGGCCGCGCGGGCTCCAATCCGGCGCGGCAGCAGCGTATCCTGGCCATCATGCTGGCGGTCGCGGTGCTGTTGCTGTTGCTGGTGGCCGGTTCCGCCATTCTTCGCGCGGACCGCCTGGCTCAGCAGGTGGCTGCCACCGGCCAGTCGCTGATGCAGTCGCAGCGCCTTGCCAAGTCGATCTCGCAGGCCCTCGTCGGCAGCGCCTCGGCGTTCGTCGAAGTGAAGGACAGCGCCGACGACCTCTCGCGCCGCGTCGCGGGTCTGACCAACGGCGACGACTCGTTGCACCTGGAGCGAGTGGGCAACCAGTACGACGAGGAGATGAACAAGATCAATCCCCTCGTCACCCGTGCCGATGCCAGCGCCAAGGCCGTGCTGGCCCAGCGCCAGATCCTGACGCAGGTGGGAGCCGCCTTGCGCGACATCAACCAGCAGTCGTCCACGCTGCTCGAAATGACGGAAACCGTCGCGTCGCTGAAGATGCAGCAGAACGCCACGCTGCCCGAGATCTCGGCCGCCGGCCAGCTGGTGATGCTGACGCAGCGCATCGGCAAGTCGACCAACGAGTTCTTCACGGTCGAGGGTGTGAACCCCGACGCCGTGTTCCTGCTCGGCAAGGACCTGAACACCTTCCAGGAAACCACCCGCGGCCTGCTCGACGGCAATGCACAGCAGCGCTTCCCCGGCTCGAAAGACCCGCAGACGCGCCAGCAGCTCGAAGCCATCCTGAAGACCTACGAGCAGATGCGCACGCAGGCTTCCGCGATTCTGGGCAACCTGCAGGGCCTGGTGGCGGCACGCGAAGCGCAGGCTTCGATCCTGACCGACAGCGAGCCGCTGCGTAAGTCGCTCGGCGACCTGCAGGACAAGCTCTCCGCACGCACCGGCCTCGGCGCCGGAACGATCGTGCTGCTGTTCGTGCTGTCGCTGGCCGCCCTCGCCCTCGCCGGTGCCATCGGTTTCGTGCAGGTGCGCGAAGGCCGCGAACGCGCCGCCAACGCCGAGCGCGAACGCCTGGCCGCCGAGCAGTCCTCCGAAGAGGTGGGCCGCATCAACAACGCCAACCAGGCCGCCATTCTTCGCCTGATGAACGAACTGCAGACAGTGGCCGAAGGCGACCTGACGCAGGAAGCCACCGTGACCGAGGACATCACCGGCGCCATCGCCGACTCGGTGAACTACACGGTGGAAGAACTGCGCTTGCTGGTGGGCAACGTGCAGAACACGGCGACCCGCGTGGCGCAGACGACGTCGCAGGTGGAAAGCACCTCGACCGAACTGCTGGCCGCCTCGACCGAACAGCTGCGCGAAATTCGCGAAACCGGCCAGTCGGTGCTGACCATGGCCGAGCGAATCAACGGCGTGTCCACGCAGGCGCAAGAGTCCGCCACGGTGGCGCGCCAGTCGCTGCAAGCCGCATCCTCGGGCCTGCAGGCCGTGCAGAACGCCATCGGCGGTATGAATTCCATCCGCGACCAGATCCAGGAAACCTCCAAGCGGATCAAGCGCCTGGGCGAGTCGTCGCAGGAGATTGGCGAAATCACCGAGCTGATCTCGGACATTACCGAACAGACGAACGTGCTGGCGCTGAACGCAGCCATCCAGGCCGCATCCGCCGGTGAAGCCGGCCGAGGCTTCTCGGTGGTGGCGGAAGAAGTTCAGCGACTGGCCGAACGCTCCGCAGACGCCACGCGCCAGATCTCGGCGCTGGTGAAGGCGATTCAGACCGACACGCAGGATGCGGTGGGCGCCATGGAGCGTTCCACGCAGGGTGTGGTCGAAGGGGCCAAGCTGTCCGACAACGCGGGTACCGCGCTGTCCGAGATCGACCGCGTGTCGCGCCGTCTTGCCGACCTCATTGAGCAGATTTCGCAATCCGCCTCCCGCGAAGCCGATTCGGCCAACGTGGTGGCCGCGAACATCCAGCACATTTTTGCCGTGACGGAACAGACCGGCGAAGGCACGCGCACCACCGCCCAGCAGGTGCGCGAGCTGTCGCAGATGGCCGAAGAACTGCGCCGTTCGGTGGCCCGTTTCAAGATTGCCTGACCCCGATAGATAAGAACGGCGAGCACCCAACGTGTCGATTCAAACCCCTGCCACGGCCCCCCCCGCCGGCAACATGCCGGCCACCGAAGACCTCGGGCCGCTGGCCTGGGTGCTGGGAGAAATCCAGAAATCCCTTGACGGTGTAGGCAAGTCGCTGCGGCGCTTCGTGCGCGACGTGGACGCTGCTGCGGCCGAGCCCGAGAGCGGCCCGCTGCAGATGGCCCGCCAGCAACTGCACCAGGCCGTTGGCGCCCTTCAGATGGTGGGGCATTCCTCGCCCGCTCTGGTGCTTGGCGCCATCGAGTTCGCGGTACAGGGCTTCATTGCCGAACCGCAGCGCTGCACCGACGCCGCAGTGCTCAAGATCGAGCGTGCCGGCTTCGCCGTCGTCGACTTCCTGAACGCCTTGCTGGCTGGCAAGCCCGTGTCGTCGGTGGCGCTGTTTCCCCAGTACCGCGACGTGCTGGAACTGGTCGGCAACGAGCGCGTGCACCCCGCCGACCTGTGGAGCACCGCGTGGCGCTGGGTCGAGATCAAGCCTGCCCTCACGCAGGCCGCCGTGGCTTACGACCCGGCCGTGCGCTCGCGGCTCGACCGTGAAGTGCTGCAGCTGGTCAAGACCGGCGACGTGCACGCCGCGCGCCGGCTGCATGCGCTGTGCCTGGGGCTCGGACGCGGCGCGCTGCTGCCCCGCGTCGCCAGCTTCTGGACCCTGGCCGCCGGCTTCTTCGAAGCTCTGGCCACCGGCCTGATCGCGCCCGACGCCTACGTCAAGCGCGCCGCCTCGCGCGTGCTGCTGCAATACGCCACCCTCGCGCGCGGCGACAGCCTGGTGTCCGACCGCCTCGGCCAGGACCTGCTGTTCTTCTGCGCTCAGGCCGTGCCCACCGGCAGCGACGACGCCGCCACGCTGCGCACCGTGCGCAACGCCTGGGGCATCGCCAGCGAGCCGCGCGTCGACTACACCGTCGAGCAGTTCGGCCGCTTCGATCCGCTGGTGCTGCAACAAGCCCGCAAGCGCATCGAGACCGCAAAGGAAATGTGGTCGGCGCTCTCGGGCGGCGACATCACCCGCACGCGCCAGGTGGCCGACACCTTCGCGCAGCTCGGCGAATCGCTGCAGAAGCTGCATCCGCCGAGCCTGCCGATGGTGCTGGCCCTGACCCACGCGGTCGAAGCCTCCGTGCGCACAGGCCAGGCGCCCGGTACCGAACTCGCGATGGAAGTCGCCACCTCGGTGCTGTACCTGGAAGCCGCGCTCGAAGACCTCGACCCGAGCGATCCGCAGCTCACGGCCCGCACGCTGCAGCTGGCGGGGCGCATCGAACGCGTGCGCGCGGGCGGCCATTCCGAGCCGCTCGAGCCGTGGATGGAAGACCTCTACCGCCGCGTGAGCGACCGCCAGACCATGGGCACCGTGGTCGACGAGCTGCGCAGCCACCTGAGCGAGCTCGAGAAATCGCTCGACCAGTATTTCCGCCGCCCGGCCGAAAAAGGCCTGCTGCGCACCGTCCCGACGCAGCTCCTGCAGATGCGCGGCGTGTTCTCCGTGCTCGGCCTCGACCAGGCCGCGCTCACCGTGCAGCGCATGCGCGACGACGTCGAGGCGATGCTCGTCAGCACCTCGCCGGCCGAGGAAATGGCCGGCTTCGACGCGCTGGGCAACAACCTCGGCGCGCTCGGCTTCCTGATCGACATGCTGGGCTACCAGCCCGCGCTGGCCAAGCGCCTGTTCGTGTTCGACGCCGATGCCGGCGAACTCAAGCCGCTGATGGGCCGCCAGGCCACCGACAGCACGGCCGACGCCGCCGCCCCGAGCCAGGCTCCGGCCGCCGTAGCCGTGCTCAGCATCGAGGAAGTCGACGCCCAGATCGCCTCGAAGCTCGCCGCACTGGCCACGCCCAACCGCAAGGCCAAGGTCTCGCCGATCGAGGAATTCAGCAACAAGGCCGACAGCTGGACGAACAAGATCACCGGCCCGAGCGCGCTGCCCGACACCGAAGTCACCGAGCTCGAAGAAGACGACCTGCAGAACATCTTCCTCGACGAAGCCCGCGAAGTGGTGGAGAACGGCCTGGCCGCCATCGCAGAACTCGCCGGCTACCCGGACGACACCGAAGAACTCACGATCCTGCGGCGCGCCTTCCACACGCTCAAGGGCAGCTCGCGCATGGTCGGCCTCACCGACTTCGGCGATGCCGCCTGGTCGCTCGAACAGGTGCTCAACACCTGGCTGGCCGACCAGCGCCCCGCCACGCCGGAACTGCTGTCGGGCACCGAGCGCACGCTGAAGGAATTCGGCCAATGGGTCGAAGCCATCGCTTCGGGTTCTGCGCACGGCTGGCAGTCCACGCAGTTCAGCCGCGTGGCCAACGCGCTGCTGGCTGGCGAGCCCGTGCCCCCGCCGGTGCGCATGGCCGACGCCGAGGCCCTGGCGGTCGCCGCGCGCCACATCGCAGCCGAAGAGCCTGTGACCGCGCCCGCCCCCCTTCTCGAGGTTCCGGCGCCGGTGGCGGCGGAGCTGCCGCCGCTGCAGCTGCCGGATCTGCCCGATCTGTCGCTGGCCCCGGAAGTACCTGCGCCCGCACCCGCTGCGGCGCCCGAAGCGCCGCTCGAAACCGTGGCGTGGCAGGAGCCCACTGCGCCCGCCGCGCCCGAGACCGACGACGATTTCGCGTCGACCGATTTCATCGACTTCGAGTCGAAGCAGACCACCGAGCCCGCGGCGCTGACAGCCCTGCCGAGCGGCGAGGAGTTCGATTTCCTCTCGCCCGCGAAGACGCCCGTGGCCACCGAGCCGAAGCTGGCGGAAGCCGAGCCCGTGATCGAAGTCGTCGAAGCGGTCGAAGCCACCGTGCCGACCACCGCCGGCCTGCCCGATCTCGATTGGGAACCCGCGCCGCTGCCCGTGCAGGCCGCCGCCGAGCCGGAAGTCATCGAAGCCGCGGCGCTGCCGCCGCATGAGGAAGAACCGGTCGCCGAGCCCGAGCTGCAATCGGTCGCCGAACCGGAACCCGAACCCGAACTGCCCGCCCCGGCGGTTGCCGAGGTGATCGCGCCCATCTTCGAGGCGCCGGTGGCGCCTGCCGAAGCCCAGATCCTGGTCGCCGACGAAGCGCCCGAGCCCGTTGCCGCGGCAGCCACGCCTGTCGTGTCTGCCGAACCGCAGGAAGAAGCCGCGGAAGACATCGCAGCCGCGGCTGCGAGCGCCGAAGACCAGGTCAAGGTCATCGGCCCGCTGCGCATCGGCATCCAGCTCTACAACGTCTACCTCAACGAGGCCGATGAATGGTCGCGCCAGCTCGCCACCGACGTCGGCGAATGGGCGCTCGAATCGCACGAACGCCTGCCCGACTCGACCGTTGCGCTGGCCCACTCGCTGGCCGGCAGCTCGGCCACGGTCGGCTTCCACAGCCTGTCGGGCATGGCCCGCCTGCTCGAAGCCGCGCTGCAGCACCTGCAGATGCTGGGCAGCGGCACGCGGGAGCAGGGCATGGTGCTGGTGGCCGCGGCCGACGAACTGCGCCGCCTGCTGCACCAGTTCGCCGTCGGCTTCCTGCGCGACCCGGCCGAAGGCACGCTGCAGGCGCTGCGCGACATCGCCAATTCGCCGATGCCGACCGAACTCGCCATGCGTGCCGAGGCCCGGCCGCTGCATCAGGTGGTGGTTGCCGAATCCGTCGCCGACGTGGCGCTGGACGATTCCGAAGACGCCATCGACCTGGCCGACGCGGTCGACGTCGACCTGTTCCCGATCTTCGAGGAAGAGGCGGCCGAACTGCTGCCGCAGCTCGGCGAGGCGCTGCGCCAGTGGGCGCATCACCCAGACGATGGTGCCCCGCGCGCCTCGGTGCTGCGCACGCTGCACACGCTCAAGGGCAGCGCACGGCTGGCCGGCGCCATGCGCCTGGGCGAGCGCGCGCACCGCATGGAGTCCGAGATCGAAATCCTGGGCTCCCAGGGAGCGGCACGCGCCGACATCGAAAAGCTGCTGGCGCGCCTCGACACCCTGCAGGCCACCTTCGACGCATTGCGCGCGGCCGACGACGCCACGCAGGTCGAGCTGGCCCAGATCGTGGCCGCGGCCACTGCGACCGCGCCTGCCGCCCCGCCGCCGCAGGTTGCGGCCGAAGCCGGCGTGCCCGCGAACGACGAAATCGCCGCTCCCGTGGCGAGCCTCGAAGACCAGCCTGGCGTCCCCGCGACGCTGCAGCCGCGCCCCGCGCCCGCGCTGCTCACGCCGCTGCGCGCCGCAACGGGCCAGGCCGTGCGCATCCGCACCCAGCTGCTCGACCGCCTGGTCGCGCAGACCGGCGAGGTCATCATCACGCGTTCGCGCCTGGAGGCCGAGCTGGGCCAGCTGCGCGGCTCGCTGTCCGACCTGACGGGCAACCTGGACCGCCTGCGCCAGCAACTGCGCGACATCGAGGTGCAGGCCGAAAGCCAGATGCAGTCCCGACTGGCGCAGGCCAAGGACTCGCAGCAGAGCTTCGACCCGCTCGAGTTCGACCGCTTCACCCGCGTGCAGGAACTCACGCGCATGATGGCCGAGTCGGTGAACGACGTGGCCACCGTGCAGCGCACGCTGCAGAAGACGGTGCAGGCCACGGAAGACGATCTCAGCGTGCAGGCGCGCCAGACGCGCGAACTGCAGCGCGGCCTGCTGCGCACGCGAATGGTGGAGTTCGAGGGCATCTCCGACCGCCTCTACCGCGTGGTGCGCCAGGCCTCGAAGGACACCGGCAAGCAGGTGCGCCTGGACATCGTCGGCGGCTCCATCGAAATGGACCGCGGCGTGCTTGACCGCATGACGCCCGCCTTCGAGCACCTGCTGCGCAACTGCGTGGCGCACGGCATCGAGAGTGCGGCGGTGCGCGAGAAGGCCGGCAAGGACGCCAGCGGCCTGATCGTCATCGACCTGCACCACGAAGGCAACGACGTCTCGGTGAGCTTCCGCGACGACGGCGCCGGCCTCGACAACAAGCGCATCGCAGAGCGCGCCCGCGCCCTCGGCCTGCTCGAACACGACAAGGAGCTGTCGGCCGAGGAAGCCACCGAGCTGATCTTCAAGCCTGGCTTCTCGACGGCGGGGCAGGTCTCCGAACTGGCCGGCCGCGGCATCGGCATGGACGTGGTGCGCGCGCAGATCGCGGCGCTCGGCGGCCGCATCGAAACGCACAGCAACCCCGGCCAGGGCACCACCTTCAAGCTGGTGCTGCCGCTGACCACCGCCGTGACGCACGTGGTGATGCTGCGCGCAGGCGAAGTGTCGATCGGCGTGCCGTCGAACCTGGTGGAGCTGGTGCAGCGCGTGGGCGGCACCGACCTCGAGGCGGCCTACCTGCACAACAGCCATCCGTTCGGCAGCGAGCAGGTGCCGTTCTACTGGGCCGGTGCGCTGCTGCAGGCCTCGACCCGCAGCGAACACGCGGTGGCCAGGAACAACACGATCGTGGTCGTGCGAAGCGCGGCACAGCGCGTGGCCCTGCACGTGGACGAAGTGCTGGGCAACCAGGAAGTCGTGGTCAAGAACCTCGGCCCGCAGCTCGCGCGGCTGCCCGGCTTGGCCGGCATCTCGGTGCTGGCGTCGGGGGCGGTGGCGCTGATCTACAACCCGGTGGCGCTGGCCTCGGTGCATGGCGAACAGGCGCGCGAGCGCCAGGCCGCCGCGCTGGCAGCGCCGGCGCACGGCGCCGCGGCCGAACACGGCGCGCCGCAGCAGCCGCTGCCGACGCTGGCTCCGGTGGCACCGCAGGTCCCGCTGGTGCTGGTGGTGGACGACTCCATCACCGTGCGCCGCGTCACGCAGCGCCTGCTGCAGCGCGAAGGCTATCGCGTGTCGCTTGCGGCCGATGGCCTGCAGGCGCTCGAACGGCTGCAGCAGGAGCGCCCGGCGGTGGTGCTGTCGGACATCGAGATGCCGCGCATGGACGGCTTCGACCTGGCCCGCAACATCCGCGCCGACGATTCGATGGCCGGCCTGCCGATCATCATGATCACTTCGCGCATCGCCGAGAAGCACCGCGAATACGCGCGCACGCTGGGCGTGAACCACTACCTCGGCAAGCCGTACTCGGAAGAGGAACTGCTGCGCCTGGTGCGTGCGTACACGAGCGAATCGACGCTGGCTGCTGCCGCTTGATGCTGGCCGGGGCGCTCCCGGCGGCGACCAGAGAACAGGGGCCTTCGGGCCCCTTTCTCATGGCTTCTGCAGCACCTTGGCCCGCGCCGCCGCGTAGCGCTGCAGCGTCTTCTCGCGCGCCTCGGCGTGGTCCACCACCGGCTTCGGGTACGTCTCGCCGAGCGTAATGCCCGCCGCCTCCAGCTCCACCGGCGAGGCCAGCCAAGGCGCATGGATCGCCGCGTTCGACAGCCCCGCGAGCTGCGGCAGGTAGCGGCGGATGAACTTGCCCTCGGGGTCGAAGCGCTCGCTTTGTGTCACCGGGTTGAAGATGCGGAAGTAGGGCTGCGCGTCGCAGCCGCTCGAACTGGCCCACTGCCAGCCGCCGTTGTTCGAGGCCAGCTCGAAGTCGTTCAGGTGCAGCGCGAAGTAGGCCTCGCCGCGCCGCCAGTCCAGCCCCAGGTCCTTGCACAGGAAGCTCGCCGCCACCATGCGCAGGCGGTTGTGCATGTAGCCGCTCTGGTTGATCTGCAGCATGGCGGCGTCCACCAGCGGATAGCCGGTGCGGCCTTCGCACCAGGCGTCGAACAGCTGGTCGGCGTGCTTGCCGTGGTGCCACTGGATCCGGTCGTACTCGGGCCGGAAGCTCTTCGACTCGCCGCCCGCGTGCACGTGCGGAAAGTGCGCCAGGATCTGGAAGTAGAACTCGCGCCAGATCAGCTCGCTCAGCCAGACCGCCGCCCCGGCATTGCCCTGCAGCGAGAGTTGGTGCGCCAGGCTCGCAAGCTGCCGGATCGACACCGTGCCGAAGCGCAGGTGCACGCCCATGTAACTGGGCCCGCGCACCGCCGGGAAGTCGCGCGCCTCGGCGTAGCGGTCGATGCGCTCGAAGAAGTCCTCGAACAGCAGGCCCGCGCCGCGCGTGCCGGTGGGAATCTCCAGCGCCGAGAGGTTGCTTTTCTCGAAGCCGATCTCCCGCAGCGCGGGCACCGGCTCTCCGTAGGCCTGGGGCGAGGGCGCCAGCGCGTCGGCGTGGCTGCGCACCGGGTACGGCTTCAGGAAGAATGAATCGACCTTCGCCAGCCAGGCCCGCTTGTAGGGCGTGAACACGGTGTAGGGCTGGCCGGTCTGGGTCAGGATCTCGTCGCGGTCGAAGACGGTCGAGTCCTTGTAGGTGTGGAAGGCCACGCCCGCGTTGGCCAGCGCCCCGAACACCCGGGCGTCGCGCTCCAGCGCGTCGGGCTCGTCGTCGCGGTTGGCGAACACCGCCTGCACGCCGAGCTCGCGCGCCAGCGCCGGAATCTCCTGCACCGCCGCGGCATGCCGCACGACCAGCCCGCCGCCCAGTGTGCGCAGCTCGGCTTCGAGCTCCACCAGCGATTCGCGGATGAATTCCACCCGGCGGTCGACCGAGGGCAGGGCGTCGAGGATGGCCTTGTCGAACACGAAGGCGCAGACCACCTGGCGGCAGGCCCGCAGCGCGCGATACAGGGCCGCGTTGTCGTCCACCCGGAGGTCCCGGCGGAACCACATGAGCCCTTTGGGATAGGTCTTGTCTACGGCCAGTAAAATCGGGGGCATATGGCCGCCGATTCTGCCCCGATGAACCTCACGCATCACTTTCTGATAGCGATGCCCGGGATGGAAGACAAAACTTTCAACCGCAGCGTCGTGTACCTCTGCGAACACAGCGAGCGCGGAGCGCTCGGCCTCGTGATCAACAAACCCAGCGACATCAACCTCAAGGTGCTGTTCGAGAAAATCGAGCTCCACCTGGCCCGCCCCGAACTGGGCGAAGCCCCCGTCTTCCAGGGCGGCCCGGTGCAGACCGAACGCGGCTTCGTGCTGCACGAGCCGGTCTTCACGCAGGCCGAGAAGCCCGAGGAATCGGTCTACGCCTCGACCATGACCATTCCCGGCGGGCTCGAGATGACCACCTCCAAGGATGTGCTGGAGGCCCTGGCCACCGGCGCCGGCCCGCGCAAGGTGCTGGTCTCGCTGGGCTATTCGGCCTGGGGCGAGGGCCAGCTGGAGTCGGAACTGGCCGAAAACAGCTGGCTCACCGTGGGCGCCGACCCGGCCGTGATCTTCGACACGCCCGTGGAGCAGCGCTACGACAAGGCCTTGCTGCTGCTCGGTCTGGAGGCCTGGAAGCTTTCCCCGGACGCGGGTCACGCATGATGAACCTGGCTCACCCCCAGGCTGCGCGCACTTCGTGTCGCTTCGCCAACCCCCTACCGGGGGCGTGCCGGCCGCTTCGGGCGGCCGTGCGCGGCGGCCCCCTGTGAGCGGACCGGCGATGTCTGACAGCGCTCGGCCCCCAGCACCTGCCGTTGTCCCCGCCAATTTCCAGAGCTTCCTGGGCTTCGACTTCGGCGCCAAGCGCACCGGCGTGGCCAGCGGCAACCGGCTGCTGCGCACCGCCAGCCCGCAGGCCACCATCAAGGCCGAGGGCGCCGATGCCCGCTTCGCGCAGGTCGAGGCGCGCATCAAGGAATGGCAGCCCGACGCGCTGGTGGTCGGCGTGCCCTACCACCCCGATGGCGCCTCGCACGAGAACACCCGCCGCGCGCAGAAGTTCGCGCGCCAGCTGCGCGGGCGTTTCAATCTTCAGGTGTTCGAGGTCGACGAGCGTTACAGCACCACCGAGGCGCTGGCCTCGGGCGCACGCGATGCCGATGCGGCTTCCGCCTGCATCATCCTGGAGCAATTCTTGAGGAGTCTCCCGTGAGTTCAATCCCCGACGCCGAAGCGCTCTACACGAAGCTGCTCGCCGGCGTGAAGCCGCTGATGCGCCCCGAAACGAAGCTGGTGGGCGTCACTTCCGGCGGCGCCTGGCTGGTCGAGCGGCTGCAGAAGGACCTGGGCCTGAGCGGCGCGCCCGGCATCATCTCGTCGGCCATGCACCGCGACGACTTCGCGCGCCGCGGGCTCTCGGCCAGCGCGCAGACCTCGCTGCCCTTCGACGCGAATGGCGCCGACGTACTGCTGCTCGACGACGTGCTCTACACCGGCCGCACCATCCGCGCCGTGCTCAACGAGCTGTTCGACTTCGGCCGTCCAGCCAGCGTGCGGCTCGCCGTACTGGTCGACCGCGGCGGGCGCGAGCTGCCGGTGGCTGCCGACTTCGCCGCCACCACGCTCACCTTGCCGAACACGCAACTGCTTGCCCTCGCCCGCGCCGAAGATGGCGCCTTCAGCCTCAAGGTGGAGGAAAACCGCTGATGCTCTACAAGCGAAACCCCCAGCTCAACAAGAACGGCGAGCTGATCCACCTGCTGTCGATCGAGGGCCTGCCCAAGGACATCGTCACGCACATCCTCGACACGGCCGCCAACTTCACCAGCGTGAGCGACCGCGAGGTGAAGAAGGTGCCGCTGCTGCGCGGCAAGAGCGTGTTCAACCTCTTCTTCGAGAACAGCACCCGCACCCGCACCACCTTCGAGATCGCGGCCAAGCGCCTCTCCGCGGACGTCATCAACCTCGACATCGCGCGCTCTTCGGCCACCAAGGGCGAGTCGCTGCTCGACACGATCGCCAACCTCAGCGCCATGGCCGCCGACCTGTTCGTGGTGCGCCACAGCGAGTCGGGTGCGCCGTACCTGATCGCTCAGCACGTCGAGCCGCACGTACACGTGGTGAATGCTGGCGACGGCCGCCATGCGCACCCGACGCAGGGGCTGCTCGACATGTACACGATCCGCCACTACAAGAAGGACTTTGCGAACCTCACGGTCGCGATCGTCGGCGACGTGCTGCACTCGCGCGTGGCGCGCTCCGACATCCATGCGCTCACCACGCTCGGCTGCGCCGAAGTGCGCGTGGTCGGTCCCAAGACATTGGTGCCCGGCGACATGGCCGGCATGGGCGTGCGCGTGTGCCACACGCTCGAGGAGGGCATCAAGGACTGCGACGTGGTCATCATGCTGCGCCTGCAGAACGAGCGCATGAGCGGCGCGCTGCTGCCGTCGTCGCAGGAGTTCTTCAAGACCTTCGGCCTCACGCCCGAGAAGCTGCAGCTGGCCAAGCCCGACGCCATCGTGATGCACCCCGGCCCCATCAACCGCGGCGTGGAAATCGACTCCGCCGTGGTCGACGGCAAGCAAAGCGTGATCCTGCCGCAGGTCACCTTCGGCATTGCCGTCCGGATGGCCGTCATGAGCATCGTCGCAGGCAACGAAGCATAAAGATGTTGCTCGCCCCCCGTCTTCGCGCACTTCGTGTCGCTTCGCCAACCCCCTGCCGGGGGCAACACCGGTGGCCCGGCGAAGCCGGTTCCACGGTGTTTCCCGAAAAGGCCCCGACTGCCACCGGAAGAACAGACGCATGAACATTCTTATTTCCAACGGGCGCGTGATCGATCCCGCCTCCGGCGTCGACAAGAAGGCCGACGTCGTCATCAGTGATGGCCGCATTGCCGGCATCGGCAACATCCCCGCGGGCTTCAAGGCCGAGCGCACCCTCGATGCCACGGGCTGCATCGTCGCCCCCGGCCTCGTCGATCTCGCCGCGCGCCTGCGCGAGCCCGGCTACGAACACGAAGGCATGCTTGAAAGCGAAATGGCCGCGGCCATCGCCGGCGGCGTCACCAGCCTCGTGTGTCCGCCCGACACCGACCCGGTGCTCGACGAGCCCGGCCTTGTCGAGATGCTCAAGTTCCGCGCCGAGAAGCTGCAGCGCGCACGCCTGTTCCCGCTCGGTGCGCTCACGCGCGGCCTGGCCGGCGGCGTGCTGACCGAGATGGCCGAACTCACCGAAGCCGGCTGCATCGGCTTCAGCCAGGCCGACGTGCCGCTGGCCGACACGCAGGTGTTGCAGCGCGCGCTGTCGTACGCCAGCACCTTCGGCTACACCGTGTGGCTGCGTCCGCAGGACCGCGACCTCGGCAAGGGCGTCGCGGCCAGCGGCCCGCTCGCCACGCGGCTCGGCCTCGCGGGCGTGCCCGTGTCGGCCGAGACGATCGCCATCTTCACCATCGTCGAGCTCATGAAGGCCACCGGCGCGCGCGTGCACCTGTGCCGCATCTCCAGCGCGCGCGGCGTGGCACTGGTGCGCGAGGCCAAGGCGCAGGGCCTGCCGCTGACCTGCGACGTCAGCATCAACTCGCTGCACCTGGCCGACACCGACATCGGCTACTTCGACAGCCGCGCCCGCCTGAACCCGCCGCTGCGCCAGCAGGGCGACCGCGACGCGCTCTCGGCCGCGCTGGCCGACGGCACCATCGACGCGCTGGTGTCCGACCACACGCCAGTCGAGGCCGACGCCAAGACGCTGCCCTTCGCCGAGAGCGAACCGGGCGCGACGGGCCTCGAACTGCTGCTGCCGCTCGCGCTGCAGTGGGGCGAGCGCAGCGGCGCGGGCATGGCGCGCGCCATCGAGGTCATCACCTCGGCGCCGGCGCACCTGCTGGCGTCCGCCGACGCGGGCACCGGCATCGGCCGCCTCGTCGAAGGCGGTGTGGCCGACCTGTGCGTGTTCGACCCGGCGCTCGAATGGCAGGTGCAGCCCGATGCGCTCAAGAGCCAGGGCAAGCACACGCCGTTCGCCAGCTACCCCATGCAGGGCCGCGTGCGCCACACACTGGTGGCAGGCCGCGTCGTCCACGGCTAGAAATGAAGCTCGCCCCCAGTCTTCGCGCACTTCGTGTCGCTACGCCAACCCCCTTGCAGGGGGCAACACCAGCGGCCCGGCAGAGCCGGTTCCGCGGTGTTCCGCGACCATGCATTGACATTGAAGAAAGTAGCTGAGAGGGCGCACGTCTGATGTTTCATTCGCTGAAAGCCTGCTGGCGCCTCCTGCATGCGATCGCGCATGCGCTGGCCGGCTGGTGGACGATCCGTTTCACCTTCCCCGGCCTCTCGCAGCCCGAGCGCAATGCACGTGTGCAGGCATGGTCGAAGCGCATGCTCGAGATCATGGGCATCACGCTCAAGGTGCAGGGCACGCCGCCGCCCGAAGGTCCGGTCCTGCTGATCTGCAACCACCTCTCCTGGCTCGACATCACCTGCATCCACGCGGCACGCCATGTGCGCTTCGTGTCGAAGTCGGACGTCAAGAACTGGCCGCTGATCGGCACGCTGTCGAATGGCTCCGGCACGCTCTACATCGAGCGCGAACGCCGCCGCGACGCGCTGCGCGTGGTGCACCACATGACCGAGGCGCTGTGCAACGGCGACCTGATCGGCGTGTTCCCCGAAGGCACGACCAGCGACGGCCGCGGCCTGCTGCCGTTCCATGCCAACCTGCTGCAGGCGGCCATTTCCTCGGGCGCACCCGTGCTGCCCGCTGCACTGCGTTTTGCCGATGCGGCCACCGGCGAAACCAGCCAGGCCCCGCGCTACATCGACGACGACAGCCTCGCCGCGTCGCTATGGAACACGCTGCGTGCGCCGCCGCTGCTGGCCATCGTGCGCTTCGGCGAACCGCAGCATCCGCACGGCCGCGAGCGCCGCGCCTGGGCCCAGTCGCTGCATGAAGACGTGCAGCAGCTGCGCCGCGAGACGCACTGACGAGAGAGACAAAAAAAGCGCCCCACGAGGGAGGCGCTTAACGGCGCACGGATGCGCCGTGAGGAGGAACCGATCCGTTTCTTCTTCGACTTCGCTTTTCTTCTTGTTTCGTCAAAGAATCCCGAAGATCTTCAGGCCGATGATCACGATCAGGGGTACGCCGCACAGCCAGAGGATGATGCTTTTCACGATCAGGTCTCCTTGAAACAGGCAGGCCTGCAGACTGGCCGCGGCGCAGCCTCACCGGTGCGGGAGAAAGCAAACCATGCGCGTGGGCGGGTGCCTACACGAGGAGCAACCCGGTCGGATCAGTAGCGTTCCTCGTAATAGCGGCGGTGCTGTTCGCGCTCCCATTGCCGGCGACGCCATTCACGGCGCTCGGCGCGGCGTTCTTCCCAGCGCGAGTCGGGCTCGTAGTAGACCGGAGGCGGAACCGAATACGCGGGCTGCTGGTAGCGCACCGGCGGCGGGGGCTGGTAATAGGTGGGCGGCGGCGTATAGACGGGCGCCGGCTCGTAGTAGACCGGCGGCGGCTCGCTGACGACCACGCCCGGCACGCCGATGCCGATGGACCAGCTTGTTTCTGCATTGGCCGATGCGGCCATGCCCAAGGTGCCTGCGGCGACGACGCCGGCAGCGGCGAGCTTGAGAACAGTTCTGCGAAAAGTCATTGGGGACTCCTGGAGGGCGGAAAAAATAAGCCCTCATGGGTGTCCAACGCGCCGGCCCCCGCAACGGCGCACTTCGCTGCTGTGAAGAACGTTCCCAGATGTGACGAGCCCGGTCGCGATCGGTGCGGCGGCCGTCAGCCCGTAGCCGCTGCGTGCAGGCAGATCGCGCTGCGGCGGGCCGCCAATCGCGCATTTGCCACCGATTCCGGCATCGACTTCGGCACCCACGCGGAAGCGCACGACCCTAGCATGAAAGATCCCGTGTTCAACTTCACCAGACCTTTCATGTCAAACAATCTGCTCGTCAACTTCAACCTCGACCAGCTCGGCGAACCGCGCGAATACCGGCCGCCGGCCGAACGCGTCATCGAAGGCGACATCGTGTGCCGCAACTGGGACGTCGACAGCGCCAAGGACGGCAAGGTGCGCGCTGGCGTGTGGGAGTCGACACCCGGTGTGAACCATTCCATCAAGGGTGAGACCTGGGAGTTCTGCCTGATCCTGTCCGGCCTGGTCGAGATCACCGAGGCAGGTCAGAGCCCGGTGACTTACGGAGCCGGCGACTGCTTCATCATGAAGCCTGGCTACGTCGGCACCTGGCGCACCATCGAAACGGTGCGCAAGGTGTGGGTCATGGCTTGAGGGGGAGAGAGCCGAGCGTGTGGATTGCGCCGTGGCCGGTGCATGACATGACATCGGCGCGCCGGCATTCGACGAGATCGTGCAGCGCGGCGCACTCACCACCGGCCTGACCTGGCACCTCGCGCGCCCGCGCTGGTCGTGGACATGGATCCAGGGACTGATCGCTTGTTGGCACATGTCGTGCTTGAGCGTTTCCTTTCGTCCTTTTCGCCATTCCACCCAACGGAGTTCCATGTGAAGCGTGCTGCCCCTGCCCCGTTCCTGAAGCCCCTGGCCGCCTGCGCGGCAATCGCGACCCTGGCCCTGGTCGCCCCCCATGCGATGGCACAGGAAAAGACGCTGCGCATCGCCATGACGGCAGCCGACATTCCGCGCACGCTGGGCCAGCCCGACCAGGGCTTCGAGGGCAACCGCTTCACCGGCATTCCAATCTACGATTCGCTCACGCAGTGGGATCTGTCGAAGGCCGACGCACCGAGCGTGCTGGTTCCCGGCCTCGCCACCTCGTGGGCAGTGGACGCCAAGGACAAGACCAAGTGGGTCTTCAAGCTGCGCCCCGGCGTCAAGTTCCATGACGGTTCGGCCTTCTCCGCCGACGCCGTGGTGTGGAACGTGCAGAAGGTTCTCGACAAGGACGCCCCGCAGTTCGACCCCAGCCAGGTCGGCGTGACGGCTTCGCGCATGCCCACGCTCAAGTCGGCGCGCAAGATCGACGACACGACGGTCGAGCTCACCACCAGCGAGCCCGACGCCTTCCTGCCGATCAACCTCACGAACCTGTTCATGGCCTCGCCCGCGCACTGGCAGAAGAAGTTCGATGCCGCCGCAGGCGCCACGCCTGCAGACAAGGCCAAGGCCGCCTGGACCGCCTTCGCCGCCGACCCTGCCGGCTCGGGTCCGTTCAAGGTCACGCGCTTCGTGGCGCGGGAGCGGCTGGAGCTGGCCGCCAACAAGGGCTACTGGGACGCCAGGCGCGTGCCGAAGATCGACAAGGTCGTGATGCTGCCGATGCCCGAAGCCAATGCGCGCACCGCCGCGCTACTGGGCGGCCAGGTCGACTGGATCGAGGCGCCCGCGCCCGACGCCATGGCGCAGATCACGCAACGCGGCTTCAAGATCTATTCGAACGCGCAGCCGCACGTATGGCCATGGCAACTCTCGTTCGCCGAAGGCTCGCCCTGGCTCGACAAGCGCGTGCGCCAGGCGGCCAACCTGTGCATCGACCGCGGCGGCATGAAGCAACTGCTGGGCGGCATGATGGCCGAGCCCAAAGGCACGGTGCCGCCGGGCCACCCGTGGTTCGGCAAGCCCAGCTTCGACATCCGCTACGACGTGAAGGCCGCGCAGGCCCTCATGACGCAGGCCGGCTACTCCGCGGCCAAACCGATCAAGGTGAAGGTGCAGATATCGGCCTCGGGCTCGGGCCAGATGCAGCCGCTGCCGATGAACGAGTTCGCGCAGCAGTCGCTCAAGCAGTGCTACTTCGACGTGCAGTTCGACGTGATCGAATGGAACACGCTCTTCACCAACTGGCGCAAGGGCGCGAAGGACCCCTCGGCCAATGGCGCCAATGCGGTCAACATCAGCTTCGCAGCGATGGACCCGTTCTTCGCGATGGTGCGCTTCGTGAGCACCAAGGCCTTCCCACCGGTGTCGAACAACTGGGGCTACTACGGCAGCCCCGAGGTCGACAAGCTGGTGGCCGACGCGCGCACCAGCTTCGACGACAAGGTGCGCGACGCCGCGCTCGCAAAGCTGCACACGCACATCGTGGACGACGCGCCGTTCGTGTGGATCGCCCACGACGTGGGGCCGCGCGCACTCTCGTCCAAGATCAAGAACGTGGTGCAGCCGAAAAGCTGGTTCATCGACATCGCCACCATGACGATGGACTGACCCCCTCCCGCAGCCAGCCACGAGCCATGTTCGCCTACCTCCTGCGCCGCGTGATCTACGCCGTGCCGATCATGATCGGCGTGGCCCTCGTGTGCTTCCTGCTCGTGCACATCGCGCCCGGCGATCCGCTGGTGTCGATCCTGCCGCCCGATGCGTCCGCCGAACTGCAGGCGCAACTGCGCGAGCTGTACGGCTTCAACCGTTCGCTGCCCGAGCAGTTCGCGATGTGGCTGTGGCGCGCGGTGCACGGCGACCTGGGCGTGTCCATCGCGAGCAATCGCGCGGTGGCCGGCGAGGTGTTCACCGCCGTGGGCAACACGCTGCGGCTGGCGGTGGTGGCCACCTTCATCGGGTTCGTGCTGGGTTGCCTCTTCGGCTTCGTGGCGGGCTACTTTCGCGGCTCGTGGGTCGACCGGCTGGCCTCGGTGTTCTCGGTATTGGGCGTGAGCGTGCCGCACTACTGGCTGGGCATGGTGATGGTGATCGTGTTCTCGTCGCAGCTCATGTGGCTGCCGGCCACCGGCGCGGGCCCCAGCGGCTCGGACGACTGGGCGTGGGACTGGGCGCACCTGCAGTTCCTGCTGCTGCCGGCGCTCACGATGTCGGTGATTCCCATGGGCATCATCGCGCGCACGGTGCGCGCGCTGGTGGCCGACATCCTCGACCAGGAGTTCATCGTGGGCCTGCGCGCCAAGGGGCTCACTCACCTCGGCGTGTTCCGCCACATGGTGAAGAACGCGGCGCCCACGGCGCTGGCCGTGATGGGCCTGCAGCTGGGCTATCTGCTCGGCGGCTCGATCCTCATCGAGACCGTGTTCTCGTGGCCGGGCACCGGCTTCCTGCTCAACTCGGCCATCTTCCAGCGCGACCTGCCGCTGCTGCAGGGAACGATCCTCGTGCTGGCGCTGTTCTTCGTGCTGCTGAACCTGCTGGTCGACGTGCTGCAGACCTTGCTCGATCCGCGCATCGCGCGTGCCTGAAGAAGAAAGCCGCCAAGCAATGTCCACCGTGCTTCCCATCTCTTCCGCCGTTGCCGTCGAACCCTTGCCGGCCCAGCGCTCTCGCGGCTACTGGGTTTCGGTGTGGCTGCGTCTGCGGCGTGACCCGGTCGCCGTCGGCGCGGCCATCGTCGTGTTGCTGCTGATCGCGCTCGCTGTCTTCGGCACATGGTTCGCGCCGGCCGACCCGTACCAGTCGTCGATGCTCAAGCGCCTCAAGCCCATAGGCACCGAGGGCCTTCCGCTGGGCAGCGACGAGCTGGGCCGCGACATGCTCTCGCGCCTTATCGTCGGCGCGCGGCTGTCGCTGTTCATCGGCATCACGCCGGTGCTGTGCGCCTTCGTGCTGGGCACGATCATCGGCATCGTCGCCGGTTATGCGGGCGGGCTGACCAACACGCTGATCATGCGCACCATCGACGTGTTCTACGCCTTTCCCTCGGTGCTGCTGGCCATCGCTCTGTCGGGCACGCTGGGTGCGGGGGTGGTCAATTCGTTGATCTCGCTGACCATCGTGTTCATTCCGCAGATCGCGCGCGTGGCCGAGAGCGTCACCACGCAGGTGCGCACTCGCGACTACGTGGAAGCGGCGCGCGCTTCGGGCGCCAGCCCCTTCAACATCGTGCGGGTGCATGTGCTGGGCAATGTGCTCGGGCCGATCTTCGTCTACGCCACCAGCCTGATCGCGGTGTCGATGATCCTGGCCTCGGGCCTGTCGTTCCTGGGTTTGGGCGTGAAGCCGCCGGAACCCGAATGGGGCCTGATGCTCAACACGCTGCGCACTGCGATCTATGTGCAGCCATGGGTCGCTGCGTTGCCGGGCGCGATGATCTTCATCACTTCGATCTCTTTCAACATCCTGTCCGACGGACTTCGCTCGGCGATGGACAACAAGGGGTGAAGCCATGGACGCACTGAAGGATATCGGCGGCCCCGCCCAACCGCTCCTCACCATCAAGGGCCTGGTCAAGCACTTCCCGCTCAAGAAAGACCCGCTCGGCCGCGGCGGTGGCGTCGTGCGGGCGGTCGACGGCGTGGACTTCGAGGTGCTCAAGGGCGAAACGCTCGGCGTGGTCGGCGAGTCGGGCTGCGGCAAGTCGACCACCGCCCGACTGCTGATGCAGCTGATCGAGCCGACGCGCGGCGAAGTCGTGTTCGACGGCCGGGAAGTCGGCAGCCGGGACCTGCCGCTGAAAGAATTCCGCCGCCAGGTGCAGATGGTGTTTCAGGACAGCTACGCCTCCCTCAACCCGCGCCTCACCATCGAAGATTCGATCGCCTTCGGGCCGCAGGTGCACGGAGTGTCGCGGCGCGAATCGGTTGAACGTGCGCGCGACCTGCTCGCCCGCGTGGGCCTGTCGCCGCAACGCTTTGCCGAGCGCTACCCGCATGAACTCTCGGGTGGCCAGCGGCAGCGCGTAAATATCGCGCGGGCCCTCGCATTGCAGCCGCGCATGGTGATTCTCGACGAAGCCGTCTCCGCGCTCGACAAATCGGTGGAGGCGCAGGTCATCAACCTGCTGCTCGACCTGAAGGCCGAGTTCGGGCTGACCTACGTGTTCATCAGCCACGACCTCAACGTGGTGCGCTACGTGAGCGACCGCGTGATGGTGATGTACCTCGGCCAGGTGGCCGAGATCGGCCCGGCCGATGCGCTGTACGACGCACCCGCTCACCCCTACACGCGTGCGCTGCTTTCTTCCATGCCGTCGATGGACCCGGACCACCGCACCGAAGAAGCAGCGCTCGCGGGCGATCCGCCGAACCCCATCAACCCGCCCTCGGGCTGCCGCTTTCATCCGCGCTGTGCGCTGGCCGCGCCGGTGTGCGCCAAGGTCGTTCCCGAGCGCATCGTCACCGGCTCGCAGCACGCGGTGAGCTGCCTGATCCACGAGGCGGGCAGCGGGCATCCGATGGCCATCGAAACCCCGAGGAAAGCAGCATGAGCGACAACGATAAACCGATGGTCCGCCTGCGCGACCTCAGCGTCACCTTCAGTGGCGGTCGCAAGCCGGTGCACGCCGTCAGCGGCGTGAGCCTTGAAGTGCAGCGCGGCGAGGTCGTCGCGCTGATCGGCGAGTCCGGCTCAGGCAAGAGCGTGACCATGCGCACCCTGCTGCGACTGCACCCCGAGCGCCGCACCCGCATGGGCGGCACGGTGCAGGTGGCCGGGCGCGACGTGCTCGCGATGTCGCAGCGCGAGCTGGCCGACTTCCGCGGCAAGGTCGCATCGATGATTTTCCAGGAGCCGCTGCTGGCGCTCGATCCGGTGTATTCGGTGGGCGCGCAGATCGTCGAGTCGATCCGACGGCACGAATCGGTCACGCAGGCCGAGGCGCAACATCGCGCGCTGGCGCTGTTCGAGCGTGTGCGCATTCCGAGCCCCGAACGGCGCCTGCAGGCCTATCCGCACGAGATGTCGGGCGGCATGCGCCAGCGCGCCATGATCGCGCTGGCACTCGCCTGCAAGCCCCAGCTGCTGCTGGCCGACGAGCCCACCACCGCGCTCGACGCCACGGTGCAGATCCAGATCCTGCTGCTGCTGCGCGAGCTGCAACGCGACCTGGGGCTGTCGGTGATCTTCGTCACGCACGACATCGGTGCCGCCGTCGAGGTGGCCGATCGCATCGCCGTGATGTATGCGGGCCGCATCGTCGAGGAAGGCACTGCGCGCGAGCTGATCCGCTCGCCGCGCCATCCGTACACGATTGCACTGCTCAAGAGCCGCGCGCATGGTGCGCTGGCACGCGGCACGCGGCTGGAAACCATCGGCGGCGCGCCGCCCGACCTGTCCGCGTTGCCGCCCGGCTGTGCCTTTGCCGAGCGCTGTGCGCTCGCGAGCGATGCCTGCCGCGCGGCGCAGCCGTCGGTGCTCGAGCTTGCACCCAGTCATCGCGTGCGCTGCATTCATACCGATGCGGCGGCGGCCATCGCGCCGGTGCTCGTCGCCTGACTGACCACCCCCACACGCCCCATCCATCGCCATGCCCCTGCACGACCCCGCCCACGCCTTCGTTCCGTACCCCGATGCGCCAGTGCCGCGCGCTGCGACCGGTCCGCTCGTCGACCTGAGCTTTGCAGCAAAAGACCTGTTCGATGTGGCCGGTTACCCCACGGGCGGCGGCAACCCCTTCGTGCTGGCGATGTCGGGCATCAAGACCCGCACCGCGCCCACGGTGCAGAAACTGCTCGATGCCGGCGCACGCTTCGCCGGCAAGACCGTGACCGACGAACTCGCGTTCTCGATGAACGGCAACAACGCGCACTTCGGCGCACCGGTCAATGGCGGAGCGCCGCTGCGCATCGCGGGCGGCTCGTCGTCGGGCTCGGCCTCGGCGGTGTCGTCGAATCTGTGCGACTTCGCGCTCGGTACCGACACCGGCGGCTCGGTGCGTGCGCCGGCCAACCACTGCGGCCTGTACGGCCTGCGTCCGACGCACGGCCGCGTGAGCCTCGAAGGGGCGCTCGACCTGGCGCCGAGCTTCGACACCTGTGGCTGGTTTGCGCGCGACGTCGGCACATTTGCGCGCGTGGCCGATGTGCTGCTGGGTGCCGACGCGGCCACCTTGCCCGAGCGCGTGCGGCTGCTGCGGCCCGATGACGTCTGGGCGCTGGCTGTGCCCGCCGCGGCCGATGCGCTCCAGGGCGCGGCCGGCCGCGTGCAGGATCTGCTCGGCCCCGCGCAAGGCACCACGGTGGCGCTGGAATCCTTCGACGCGATGTACTGGCACTTCCGCTACCTGCAGTCGCGCGAGGCCTGGCTCACCGACGGACCGTTGATCGAGCGCTACGCGCCGCCGCTCGGCCCGGGCGTGGCCGAGCGCTTTGCGTGGTCGCGCGAAGTGACCGATGCGCAGGTGACGACCGCGCGCATTTTCCGCACGGCCTTTCGCGCGCACCTGACCCACCTGCTCGGCACCGACGGCGTGCTGCTCCTGCCGACCATGCCAGACATCGCGCCGCTGCGCAGCGACAGCGAGGCTTCGATGGAGGACTACCGCAACCGCGCGATCCGCATGCTGTGCATTGCGGGCCTGGCGGGCTTTCCGCAGCTGTCGATTCCGCTGGCCACGCGCGAGGGTGCGCCGCTGGGCATTTCGCTGCTCGGGCCGGCCGGGTCGGACCGGTCGCTGGTTGCGCTGGCACAGCGCATCGTGGGCTGAAGCCGGGGCTTCAGAGCCGCACGCTGCCGCTCTGCCGAAGAAGGCAGATGTCGCAATCGACGCCGCCCCCCGCGCGTTCGATCACCACGAAGTCGCCCGCATCCACCGCCAGCAGCGCGTGATGCCAGGTGCCGGGCGCAAGCACCACGCCCTGGCGCCCGTCGGTGACGAAGGCCGCGAGTTGCTTCGCTGACGTGGGCGCCTCGCCCGCGCGGGCGACCACGATCACGAAGCGCCTGTCGCCCAGCGGCACGAAGCTCTGGCTGCCGAGCGCATGGCGCTCCATCTCCGATACCTCGTGCGGAAAGCGCCGCGCCTGCGCGCGGAACAGCGCCAGCATCGGCCGGCCGCCTTCGGCGTCGAGCCGCAGGTCGTCGAGCAAGTCGAAGCGCCGCGCATTGCCGCCGTTGATGGGCCGGCCTTCGACGGCGGGCACCTCGATCACGATGCCATACGGCGTGAAGGCTTGGGAAGTCAACGGCTTCGCCACGAGTGCCACGGCGCCTGTTGGGAGGTCATTGTTCATGTCTCGATTGCAGCAGAAATGTGGCCCACGCGGGTCATGTGCCGGGTGTGACCGGCACGCTGCCGATTGAGCCGAACATGGCATTTGGCGAGGCGACCGGTATCCTCAAAAAGCGACTCCGGCTGAGAGGGACTTTCCTACGATGCCCGGCGGCAGGCGCTTTGTCATGAGCGGTCGCAGGAGCGGCGGGGCGTTTGTCTCGGTAGAGAAGGGGCGAACCGCTCATGTGCGCATGCGGTGCAACTTCTACAGTGACTTGACGGCCAAACGCTCTGTGCTCAGACGGTAGAAAGCGGTGCCGGTTCGTCGACACACTGGAGAAGCGCATGAAATCGCACAGTCTGCCACCAGGAGCTTTCGCTCACGGACTGCAACGCTTCGATCCACTCATGCTTCAGAGACCATGCCCGCTGTCTTGATGGATTCCGATCTGCCTGAAGGCTGGAGCTGCTCGGTAGAGCTCGAGATTTCTCTTGATGGCGCCTACACCGCGCGGGCCGAACTGCGGCACGAAATCACGCGGTGCTGCGTGCTGTTGGTTACCCAGCAGCCGACCCGTGAAGCCGCGATCGAATGCATGAAGTCGCGTGCCTCTCGCTTCATAGAGGAATGGAATGCAAGATCGCCATAGCATGGTGTTACGCGACGCGGCATCCGAAGGCGGGCGCACGTACATATCGGGGGCGCTCATGCTGTAAGCCACTCCTTATGTGGCTCAACAGCGGGCATCTGGCGCTCGCATCCGAGGCATGCATTCCCGCAATCGTGCCGCCGTCCCTGACGGCTCAAAAGGGCCGTTGTCGAATCGCGCTCAATGACTTAGTCGACCTCTGCAGATTCGGCGCATCCTGCTCGGTGCGTTGGGATGAATCGTGATTGACTAGCAGAAGTCCGCTTCGCGCTCGAGCGACTGCTGAAGTATCAGCTACCGGGCCAAGAGCCGCCAGTTGCAGCAGTAGGAAGCAGCCCATGTCGACAAGCGCGGCGCAATACCGCTGCATGTCCGTTTCGAAGAACCTGTTAGGCATCAACCCAGCCTCTTGTGAAACGTGCAAAGTTGTACTCGTCGATGACCTTAATCGCGCTAGATCCGTCAGCGCCATTCTGCAAATTTTTCGACAAACCAGTTGCAATGGCTTTCGTCATCCACAGGAAATCGAGATACTTTCCGACAGGGTCTTTTGCGTAGTGACAGCCGTAGCCGCGTGCGATCTTGTCGTCCCAAAGAGGCAAGAAACTTGGGGCCAGAAGATGCAGCGCTTTAGCAGTGGCAACGGGACTCTGCGTTCCCTTTTTAGATCCGCTCCGAATCGCCAGCGCAGCAGAAAAACCTTTGAAGAGCCTTCGAACGAGAGACTCGTCAGCTTCGCCGAATTCCAAGATGTTCCGCGTACGGAGGCTCTCCAGATAGGACATATTCTTCTCTATGCATCGCTCAAGCTTAAAGAAGTCAAACTGCCCATACCGATAGAAGGCTTGGTTCCAGGTGAGAAGGAGAACACCCATTCCGTCTGCCACCTCCCGCGCGTTTCCCCAGTGGTGATTCACCAAGAAGGTAGCAGTTTTGTACATGGCTTCGCGAGGAAGGTTCTTCCTGAATGCCTTGCTGCCGCGCAGGATTACTCTCTGTCCAGGCAAATCCTTGGCTGTCATCACTCTTGCTCCTTTTATTCCTATCGCAATGCAGCAGTTCAGCCGCCCGCGACGTCAGCACCTTCAACGGCTTGCATGGGAGCTTTACCAAACAATCTTTTTCTCGTTTCCCCAACCTTCGCGCCCCGTCTTTACGCCCCTGTGTTCCGGCGTCGCCTGGATGCGGAAGACAAGGCGCCCGTTCTCAGGGCCGCCTTGGTGTACGCGAAAGCCAACGATCTTTCCGCCGAATCGGGACGGCTCGTTCTGGCCGTCATGAAGGTAAAGGTCTCCGCCCTCGGCCACGAGCCGTTCGGCGGTCGGCACTGAGACGACCCAATAGCCGCAGTCGTATTCGTACGGGTTGGCGGCGTCTTTGACTTTGTGGGTGTTTCCGAGGCGTTCGACGAGGTGAAGGGCTGGCATTCGGTTCGCTCCTGTGAGCAGCAATTGTGCAATCGACCGAGGCGAGCCCGTCAAATCGAAGTCGATGTCCGGTGCTCGCTGCGCTCCGCGGCAGCTCTGCCGATGCCTGCAGGCGGTAGCGAAATGCTCGCCCGGGGCTCGATGGAGCCTCAGTGCCCGCGAGCCACGCCGGGCAACACGTCCTGTGCGGGCGAGGCGCGCCGACGACCGAGTACCGCAAGGCTGAGCCCTGCGGTCAACGAAGCTCCGAGCCCGCCGTACAGCATGACCCATCCGAAGCCATGGGTCACGGCGGCCTGGAGGATCGCGCCGGCGGCATCCGGTGCAGCCAGCGTCGCCAACATCTGCTGCGCGCCCGCCACGTCCCCGCCGGCAAGCCGCTCGGCCAGCGCACGCAGCCGCGCTGCATCGAGCGCCGGCCCCAGCGCCGTGCGCAGCGCGGCCAGGATGCCCGCCACGAGCACCAGCCCCATCACGGCGATGTTGATGGCCAGGGTGATGAGGCGTGCGCTGACGTCCATGCCCGAGGCCATGCCGGCGCGGTTGGCGGGCACCGAGGCGGTGGTCATGTTGGTCGCGGGCGTGGTGGTCAGGCCCAGACCGATGCCGGCGATCAGCGCGCCGGGCAACACCGTCCAGTTGCCCAGGTGCGTGAGGCTGCTGCCCAGCTTCATCAGCGCGAAGCCCAGGCCGATCAGGAACAGGCCGGCGGGGATCACGAAGCGCGCCTGGTAGCGCAGCAGCAGCCATTGCGCGATCGGCGGCATCACAAGAAAGGGCACCGTGTAGAACAGGAGCGCCAGCCCGGCAGTGGTGGTGTCGTAGCCCAGGCCGGCGGAGAAGTACAGCGGCAGGTAGATCATGAACGGCCAGTAGCTGCAGTTCATGCCGATGCAGCCGAGGATGGCGCCCGAGAAGTCGCGGATCTTGAACACCGAGAAGTCGAACATCGGATGCGGATGCAATCGCTCGACCGCGACGAACGCGATCAGGCTGAACACCGTTGCCGCTGCCAGGCCCAGCGCGGCCGTGCTGGTCCAGCCCAGGCCCTCTCCCTGCGTGATGAGGGAGGTGAGCCCGAGCACCGCGACGGTCAGCGTGGCGATGCCGGCGAGGTCCAGCTTCTGCTGGCGGGCCTGCGGGTCGCTGGACTCCGCCACGCCGGCCATGATCAGTGCCAGGCCCAGCAACGCCAGCGGCGCGTGCACCAGGAAGACCCAGTGCCAGCTGGCCAGCGCGACGATGACGCCGCCGATCACCGGGCCGAAGCCCAGACCGATGCCGGCTACCACGCCCCAGATCGCGAAGGCGCGGCCGCGTGCCTTGCCGTCGGGGAACTGGTGCGACAGGATCGCAATGGAGCAGATGAACATCGCGCCGCCGGCCATGCCCTGCAAGAAGCGGCCGGCGATCAGCACCGCTGTGCTGGGCGCCAGGCCGCACAGCAGCGATGCGATGCCGAAGGCCATTACGGTGAGCGCGAACACGCGGCGCCGCCCGTAGCGGTCGGCCAGCGTGCCGGTGGCCATCAGCACCGTGGTGCAGGCGATGGTGTAGGCGTTCATGATCCATTGCAGGTCCTGGAAGTCGGCGTGCAGCCGCGCTTCCAGTACCGGCAGGATGATCGGCACGCTGGAGATCTCCAGGCCGAACAACAGTGCCGCCAGGCAAATGGCGGCCAGCGCAAGGGTGGGATGGCGAGGGGTGGAAGAAGACATCGGCGCGTCGTGAAAGGAAAGAAGGTCGACAGTGGAAACAGGAGGTTCCAGGCATTCTCAAGACCCTGATTTCATTACGCAAATGATTAAATTTCCTTCCATTCAAGAAGCTGGTTCATTAATCTAGCGCCATGAGCTTCGACACCGGCCTGCTGCAGGCATTCATCGCCGTCCACCAGGCCAACGGCTTCACCCGTGCCGCCGAGCAGTTGCACCTGACGCAATCGGCGGTCAGCCACCAGATCCGCCGGCTGGAAGAACTGGTCGGGCGCCCGCTGTTCCACCGCACCACGCGGCGCCTGAGCCTGACCGCCGACGGCGAGGACTTCCTGCGCCATGCCGAGCGCATCCTTCAGGCGCAGGACGCGCTGACGCGGCACTTCCGCTGCTCGCCCATCGAAGGCACGGTGCGCTTCGGCGTGCCCGAGAGCTTCATGAGCGAGGGCCTGCCGCAGCTGTTGCGCCAGTTCTCGCGCAGTTGCCCCAACGTCCGGCTGGAGGTGAGCGTGGGTCTGACGCTCGACCTGGCCACGATGGTGCGCGAGCGCGAGCTCGACCTGGCGGTGGTGGTGTCGGTCTCGGGCGCGGTCGAGGGCACGCTGCTGCGGCGTCTGCCGATGGTATGGGCCGCTGCCGAGGGCTTCGAGCGCCCCGACGGCGCCTCGCTGCCGCTGGCCTATTCGCCGACGCCCTGCGTGTGCCGCCAGGTCAGCATCGATGCGCTGAACAAGGCCGGCATCCCCTGGCACGGCGCCTTCAGCTCGCACAGCCTGCAGGACCTGCGCACGGTCGCGCTGAGCGGCCTCGCGGTGGCCACGTTCACCCGCGACAACCTGCGCCCGGGCATGGTGGCGCTGGACGAGCGCGACGGCCTGCCCGCACTGCCGACACTGGACTTCACGCTGGCCTACGGCGAAGGCGACGCGAAGGAGCGCAGTCCGGCCGTGGTCGAGCTCGGCCGCCTGATCGAACAGGCCGAGTGGGCCCGCCAGGACAAGCCCGCGCGGCGACCACGCCGCACGCTGCGCGTGGCGTAACGCCGCCTCGACGCCTGGCTGAAACCGGACCACGCGAACCTGGAGGCCTCGTACGCGGTCCTCGATGAGCGCGAGCGCCCGTATTACGAGCACAGACTACGCGGCGTAGGGCTATGTGCGGCCGCCATTTGCCGACGGCAGCTTCAGACTGGCAATCGACATTCGCTTCTGGACAACGAATGCCGGCTGTAGCAGCAAGTGGCCATAGGGACCAGCGGAGCACGGCCGACCGGTCTGCGGCCCGAACCCAGGCGTTCGCATTGACCGTGCACGGTGCCACCGCCATTGATTGCCTTCCTTGTTGATGAGAACTGGTCCTGGTCCCGGCGCAGGCCATAGTCCGCCAGACGCACGGTATAGGTGGCCCGAGGCTCAGGCACTACATCTTCGAAGTTGAAGGGCACTTCGTTCAAGGCACGAGCAGAGGCAGAAGTAAGGCTCTATCAGATTCGCAAGAGATTCTTCGATCTCAAATGTTGATCTGCAAGGCGGCGCGTCCCTGCTCGACATGCCACGGCAATGCAGCGATAAACTGGGATTTCAGCAGCTTCACGCTTGTGGCCAACCGCCAGTCGATCTACTTCAACTTTCACCACGAGAGCAACCTTGCGGCAAATGGTGCACTCCACCTTCGTCTCTTCAACGTCCTGCGACAGGACTGTGGACTTGTTCAGATCATTCTTAGCTCGTAGATCGCAGCAGCTGCTCCATCCTCGAGCCGCGCTGCATGACCGCGCCGGCCTTCTGCATCCGCTCCTTCTCGCTCAGCCCGGGGTCGCGCATGATCTGCTGGCTCGCCTTGAACATTTCCAGGTTCGCGATGGTGATGAGCTGCCGGTTCGAGGACTGGCGCCAGCCGGTCAGTTTGTTGATGTCCCAGAGGATCCTTTTCTCCTCCGGATCCTTGGTACCGAATCCGTAGGTGAATGAGGCGATCCTCTGTTTCAGCTGCTGCGGCAGCTCGGTGCGCCAGACCATCGGGGATTCGGGAATGTCAGGCGACTCCCACAGCACGCGGATCTTCGCGGCGTCGGCCGGGCGCCGGGAGCGAAGGTTGTCCAGCTCCGAAGTGTTGTTGGTCGCGACATCGACCTCCCCCTTGGCAACGGCCAGCAGGTTGGCCTCGTGGCTTCCGCGCCGGACTTCCCTGAACAGTCCCGCCGGGTCGATCACTCCCTTCTTGACGAAAGCGAAGTACATCGGGACGAGATGTCCCGAAGCACTCTTTTCGTCGCCATCGCCGAAGCGCAGCTGCGGGGCCGAGCGGATCAGGTCCTCGAGATCGCGCAGCTTGCTGTCTTGCGGCACGATGAGGATCGAGCGATAGGAAGCCTTGCCCTGGTTCACCATGGTGGCGAATACGCTGCCGACCCCCATCTCCACGACGTCCAGCGCGGCTGCATTTCCGAGCCACGCTACATCCATGCTCCCCGCTGCGAATTCCTTCACGATCTCGTCGGCGGCGCCGAACACGCGCCGGTCTATCGAAGTACCCGTTGCAAGCGCCATCCGATCGAGGAACGGATTCCAGTTCTTCAGCATGACTTCGGGATCCCGGGGGCTGATGAGTCCGAAGGCCAGCCGGGCGGTGGGCTGAGGCCCGGGCGGTTTTGCGGCCTGGGGCGTGCCTTGCGCCCAGGCGGGTGTGCATCCGGCAGCGCCGGCCCCGATCAAAAAATGACGTCGTTTCACTGTGTCTCCTGATGCTTTTTCAGCATGTGTCGTTGGTGGGCAAGGGAGCGGACACCTGAGCAGCCAGATGCGCAGCCCCGAATCCATGATTGAGTCGTCATGCGCTGGTGCCGAGAGGAAAAGCACGGTGACTGTGCGAAAGCATGTTGAAAGACTCGAGTCCGGAAGATGGATGCCGGCGGCCATGAACGTGCCGGTCGCCCGGGGCGCAAGTGCGAGCCCGGCGGCATCGGCTTCAGGCCGGGCGGTCTTTCTTTCGACTGTCTTTCGACTGTGCGTGGTGCAAGCCCCAGTTCATGGCAAGGCCCTTGATGGCACCATTCGTCCATGAAGCTTTTGCTCGTGGAAGACGACTTTGACCTGTCGGGGGTGCTCTCCCGCAGCTTGTCGTCGCGCGGCTTCGAACTGCTGTGCTGCAGCGACGGCGTCGAGGCCTTGGCCGCGGCTCGCAAGAAGAGCTTCGACATCATCGTGCTCGACCTCTCGCTTCCCGGGCTCGACGGGCTCGAGCTCCTTCACCGTCTGCGCGGCGACGGAAATGCGACCCCGGTGCTCGTGCTGACTGCCAGGGGCGCTGTCGGGGACCGGATCGCCGGTCTCAACGCAGGGGCCGATGACTATCTGGCCAAGCCGTTCGACCTGGAGGAGTTGATCGCGCGCGTTGGCGCGTTGACCCGCCGCTTCGGGCGCGACGGGGAGTTCAGGTGCGGACGACTGCGCTACGAGGCGTCAGCCAATGTTTTCTACAAGGACCAGAGCCCGCTCGATCTCTCGCAGCGCGAGGCCGATCTCCTGAAAAAGCTGATGTCACGCGTCGAGCACGTCGTCCCCAGGGAGGTACTGAGGGACGCGGTGTTCGGCGCGGACGCGGCGCAGGCGGACGCCATCGACGTCGTCGTACACCGGCTCCGGAAGAAGCTGGTCGGCGCGAATGTCGAGGTGCTGAACCTGCGGGGAGTCGGATATCTGTTGTGCGACGACGCGTCGGTGGCGGCGCAGCGTCCACTCCCTTGACATGAAGTCGCCGCTTCAACCGCCGCGCGCCGGGTCGCTTCGGCACTTCCTGCTTCTATGGCTCCTCGGGGGGCTATGGCTCCTGATCGCGTGCCTCGTGCTCGTCCATCTGGTGGCGGGCCTGATCACCTTGGCGCGCGAGCAGGATGCCCGCCTCGTCGCGAAGCTTGGGCGGATCGACGCGGCAGGCGGTGGCGAGGTGCAAGGCGTTCAGGGCCCGGTGCCGCCGGTGCCATCGTTCTATCGGGTCAGTGCCATCGACGGAAGCCTGATCGCGGGCGACCGCATGCTCGAGGCATTTCCGTGGACGGCGACCCTGCCGGAGTCCGGTGATCCCCGCTTCTATGTGAGCCAGCGGAGCGGGACCTCCGTGCGGGCCGTGGCGGCCCTGCGAAAGGACGCCCACGCTCCTGACCGGAAGGTGGTCGTCCAGTTTGCCGAACCGATGCGTGCACGCTTCGAGGTCTGGGACGAGCTCCCCGGGCAGCTGCTCGGATGGATCGGCGTGGCAGCCGTCGGCATGTCCCTGGTGGTGATCTCGGGTGTGGCCATGACCTCGCGATGGCTGGAGCGTGCCCGCCAGGCCCTCGATGCGCCGCAACTGGATGTCGGTCTCTACGACGGGCCGTCCGAGCTGCGCCCGGCGATGGCGCGCATGCACGAACTCCATCTGCGGCAGCGCGAATGGGTGGAAGAGCAGCGCCGCTTCCTCGCCGACGCGTCGCACCAGCTGCGCACCCCCATGTCGGTGCTCCGGACTCAGCTGCAGTCGGCCATCGCGGGCGATGTGCCGGCCTCCGAGATCCTGCCGCAGATGCTGCATACGGTGGATCGGGCGACGGACATGGCCAATCAGCTGCTCAGCCTGAGCAAGCTCGAGCAGATCAAGCGTGCGGGCCGGCTGCAGACCGTGCTGCTGCACGCCGTGGCCCTGGACGCGGTAATGGAGCTCGCACCGCTCGTCGCGGCCAAGCGCCTGGACTTCGCGCTCGAAGGCGACGATGGGCTTGGCGCCACCGGCGATCCGCTCATGCTCGGCGAGCTGCTTCGCAACTTGCTTGCGAACGCGATACATCACACGCCCGACGGCGGCCGGCTCGGCATCCTGATGCGCGCCTATGCCGCAACGATCGAACTGGTGGTGTGGGACGGTGGGCCCGGCTTGGACGATGCGTTGCGCCCGAGGCTGTTCCAGGCGTTCTCGGCGACCAAGGGCGGTGTTGGGCTGGGGCTGTCCATCTGTCGGCAGATCGCGGAAGCCATGGGCGCGACCATGGAGATTCACAACCGCGTCGACGGCGGCCGCGTCATCGGCGTCGACGCCGTGGTTCGCTGGAGCCAGGGGCCCTGACCGCCGACGGCGCGGCGTGCCGCATCGCTGCGCTTGCCGCGTCCTTCAATCCGTGCCTTTTCACAGCCTTCGCGTGGCTGGGGGCAGTGCTTTCACAAATTTCTCTGGTTTCAACCGTCAAGGAGACGAACATGAAGAAGAAAAACGCGCTTGCCGCTCTCGCGGTCCTCGCCATGGCAGGCATGACCGGTCTGACCGGCGTGCCTGTCGCCCACGCGCAGGGCGCAGGCCAGCTGAACGTCATCTGTTCCGTCCAGGACGAATGGTGCTCGCTGATGAGCACGACCTTCGCCCGCAGTTCCGGCATCAAGGTCAATGTGCTCAAGCGAGGCAGTGGCGAGGCGCTGGCGCAGCTGCTGGCGGAGCGCAGCAATCCGAAGACCGACGTGTGGTTCGGCGGCACGGGCGATCCCCATCTGCAGGCCGCGGAGCAGGACTTGACGCTCGAGTACAGGTCGCCGTCCCTCCCGCAGCTCCACGCCTGGTCGCAGTCGCAGGCCGAACAATCGAAATGGCGGACCGTCGGCGTGTACTCCGGTCCGCTGGGTTTTGCATTCAACACCGAGCTGCTGGCGAAGAAGAAGCTGCCCGAGCCCAAGTGCTGGAAGGACTTGCTCTCACCGGCGCTGCGCGGCGAGATCCAGGTTGCCAACCCGGCGAGCTCGGGCACCGCCTACACCATGATCGCGACCCTGGTGCAGCTGATGGGGGAGGACAAGGCTTTCGAGTACATGAAGGCTCTGCACAGGAACGTCGGGCAGTACGCGCGCTCCGGCACGGGTCCCATCAAGGCTGCGGCCCGCGGTGAGACCACTGTTTCCATCAGCTTCGTCCATGACGCGCCCAGCGAGCAGATGCAGGGCTTTCCGATCGCGACCGCGACACCCTGCGAGGGAACGGGCGCGGAGATCGGATCGATGTCGATCGTCAAGGGCGCACGCAACCTCGATAACGCGAGGAAGTTCTATGAGTGGGCCCTGACGCCGGCGGCGCAGCAGCTGGCAGCCGCGGCGCATCAGTTCCAGCTGCCCTCGAACAAGTCGGCCAGGCTGGACAGCCACGTTCCCGATTTCCGCAAGATCCGCCTCATCGACTACGACTACGCGAAGTACGGGCAATCGGCAGAGCGCAAGCGCCTGATCGAACGCTGGGACCGCGAGGTCAATTCCCTGCCACGTTGATCGGTCCGGCATGAAACTCAACGACAACAACCGACCGATCGCGGTCTGGTCGATCATCGGCTTCGTCGCTTTCTGCGTCCTCCCCTGGTATGCGCTGCCCGAAGGCTTGTCCGGACTCCAGAGCATCGGCGAATTGTTTGCCGGGCATGACAGCTCCAGCGCGCTCGCCCAGATTCTGCTGCATCGGCGTCCCTGGCTTGCCGTGGGGGTCTGGCCGCTGGTCGTTGCGCTGGTATCCCTGCGCATGACGCCGGGGGTCGCCCAGGGCCGCCTCCTCGCTTGGTGCAGCGCGCTGGGCGTGGCGGGAATGCTTCTCCAGGGCTTCGCCATCGGATTGCCCGCAACTAGCGTGATCCACGGCGCAAGCCAGCCAGGTTTCGGCTGGGGGGCCATGCTGGTGCTGTGTTCGCTTCTTATGCTGGCCGCATTCGGCATGGCGCGAACCGGCGCATTCCGCGGCGACCTGTTCGTCGCGGCGGCGGTGCTCGGCGCCAGCAGTCTGCTGGTCACCTTCGTCGCCTTTCCGGTCTTCAGGTCGTTGTCCGGCGCCTTCCTCGACGACAGCGGCCACCCCAGTGTTGCGGCCTGGCTCGCACGGATCGCGAGCGAGCGGATCTGGGGCATCGGCTGCGCATACTCCGCGCAGAGCTGCGGCGTCGCGTGGAACACGCTGGCACTGGCCACGCTGACCGGCCTCACAACGACGGTGCTCGGAACGCTGCTGGCCCTGATCGAGAACCGCAGCGACTCCAGAATCCGCAACGCGCTTCGATTCCTCGCGCCTCTGCCCATCATCACGCCTCCCTTCGTCGTGGGATTGGGCCTCATCCTCCTGTTCGGGAGGGCGGGCATCGTCAACCAACTGATCGAGTGGGCCTTCGGCGTGGAGCCTACGCGCTGGTTCTATGGCTGGTTCGGCGTCTGGCTTGCGCAGCTGTTCGCGTTCACACCGATCGCCTTCCTGATCGTGCGCGGCGTCATCGAGGGCATCAGCCCTTCGCTCGAAGAGGCATCGCAGACCCTGCGCGCGGGCGGCTGGCGCACCTTCCTGTACGTCACCTTCCCGTTGATGCTGCCGGGGCTCACGAATGCGTTTCTCGTCGGCTTTATCGAGAGCATCGCCGACTTCGGCAACCCGATCGTCGTCGGCGGGCAGTTCTCGGTCCTGTCCACGGAGATCTTCTTCGCCATCGTCGGCGCCCAGTTCGATCAGGGCAGGGCAGCCGCGCTCGCGCTCATCCTCACCGTGTTCGCCCTGGGCGTCTTCGCGCTGCAGCGCCGCGTCCTCGGCCGGAAGAACTTCACCACCGTTTCGGGCAAGGGCGACGCAGGGCTTGCGATGCGCCTGCCCGACGGGCTGCGGCGCGCGGCGCTGTGCGTGGTCGTGCCCTGGCTGATCTTCACTCTGGTTGTCTACGTCTTCGCGTTCTGCGGCGGCTTTGTGCAGACCTGGGGACGGAACTATTCGCCGACCCTTGCCCACTTCCGCACGGCCTTCGAGGTTGCGATCGAGGGTGGTGCCGTGCAATGGATCGGCGTGGCCTGGGACTCGCTCTTCACGACGGTGCGGCTGGCCGCGATTGCGGCACCGCTCACGGCAGCCATGGGCCTGCTGATCGCCTGGCTGCTGGCCCGTGTCCAGTTCCGCGCGCAGGGCGTGTTCGAGTTCTCGGCGCTCATGGCTTTCGCGATTCCGGGGACCGTCCTGGGCGTCAGCTATGTCCTGGTGTTCAACGTTCCGCCGCTGGAGATGACCGGCACCGGCCTGATCATCGTGATGTGCTTCATCTTCCGGAATCTCCCGGTGGGCGTGCGGGCCGGTGCCGCGGCATTCAAGCAGCTCGACAAGTCGCTCGACGAGGCCTCGCTGATGCTTCGCGCCTCGACGGCGCGGACGCTCTGGTCGGTCACGCTGCCGCTGCTCAAGCCTGCTCTGGCCGCATCGCTCATCTACAGCTTCGTGAGATCGATGACCACCGTTTCCGCCGTGATCTTCCTCGTGACGGCCGAGACGGAACTGGCCACTACTTTCATCATCGGGCGAGTGGGCCAGGGCGACTATGGCGTGGCCCTGGCATACAGCACCGTCCTGATCGTCCTGATGGCACTGGTCACGGGCCTGGTCCAGTGGCGGGTCGGAAATCGCCGCCTGGGCAGAAGAGCTTCCGCGGCGGCAACACCCGTCGGCGCGTCCGACGTGCATCGCAGCCCGGCGGCAACTGCATCGCCGTGATCCCAATCCTCCAGCGAAAGAAACTCATGTACGGCATCGAATTCAAGAACGTCTCCAAGAGCTACGGCACGGGTGCCGGCGCGCCGATGGTCGTCAAGGACATCAGCTTCGGTGTTCCGAAGGGAACGCTGACCACCATCCTCGGACCGTCGGGATGCGGAAAGACCACGACACTGCGGATGATCGCGGGCCTGGAAAGCCCCAGCTCGGGCCGCATCTTCATCGACGGCACGGATGTCACCACGCTCGGTGCGGCGCTGCGGAACGTGAGCCTTGTGTTCCAGAGCTATGCGTTGTTCCCGCACATGAGCGTCATCGAGAACGTGTCCTACGGGCTGCGCATGTCAGGCCTGCCAACGCCTCAGGCCAGGGAAAAGGCGGGGCTGATGCTCGAGACCGTGGGCCTCAAGGGCATGAACGAGCGCATGCCCAGTGAGCTCTCGGGTGGCCAGCAGCAGCGGGTCGCGCTGGCGCGTGCGCTTGCGCTGGAGCCTGCTGTGCTCCTGTTCGACGAGCCGCTGTCCAACCTGGATGCCCGGCTGCGGCGCTCCATGCGCGAGGAGATCCGCTCGCTGCAGCAGCGCCTTTCCCTGACGGTGGCCTACGTGACGCATGACCAAAGCGAGGCGCTGGCGGTCAGCGATCACATCATCGTGATGGATCAGGGGGTGATCGCGCAGCGCGGGGCACCGCACGAACTGTACGAATCGCCGCAATCCGAATTCGTTGCGGGCTTCATGGGCGAGGCCATGCTGTTCGATGGGCTTTGCGATGAACAGCGACGGGTTGGCCTGGGTACCCTGAGCATCGCCGCACCTGCGGGAATCGGTCAGGGCCCCGTGAAGGTCGCGGTGCGTCCGGAGGCCTGGGTCATCAGGCCCGTCTCCAACGACGGCCTCGCGGCGCGGGTGATCAAGAGAACCTACGTTGGCAGCACTGTCGAGTACACGTTCTCCAGCCAGCTCGGCGAGATCTTCGTGGTGTCGCCAGAAGTCAGGCAGACCTTGGCGCATGGCGCGCCAGTGAGCCTGCACCTGGCCGACCACGGCGTTTCCATCGTTTCCTCGGTGAAATAGGCGGGCGCCCGCTGCGTTCGCAGGACATCGGTGTCGACGCCGGCGCGATAGCCTTCAGATCATGCAGATGAGATTCCGACAACCGGCGGTTGCCGCCAGTGGGGAAGATTGCAATCCCTTGCTGCAACTTCCCGAATTCGACGACAGGCAGTCGAGGAACCTGCAGCCTCGCCAGTCGCTGTTCGACATGAATTCCTGCCTGTCTTTTTCGGAGCATGGCGTGCCATGGCAACCCGGGCGCTTGCGTTACCACCAGGATTTCGAACTCCACGTCATCATGACTCCGTTTGCTTGTGCTTTCGTCGGGGACGAGATCCACAGCTTCGCATCGGGCAATGTCGTCCTGATCGGCCCGCGCCTGCCGCACAACTTCCGGTTCACGGGCACAGCCGATGGCGCTCGCGCGGCGACGAATCCCGTTCTGCGATTCGCCGATGCACCCTTGCGCAAGAGCATGGTCCTGCTGCCGGAGCTGCGCGAGGCCGAAAGCCTTCTGGACAGGGCCCATCAGGGCGTCGAGTTCGTCGGGTTCCGGGAAGCCGCTATGAAGTACTTGGCGCGAATCGAGCAAAGCCGAGGGCTGGAGCGCTTTTCGGTTTTTTCGGCGCTTCTGGACGAGCTCGCGCGATGGAAGGACACAAGGGTCCTGACGAAGCTGAAGTACGGGCAGGCGCAACCCCTGGCCGGCTGCCGGTCGGGAAAGATCTACGCCGTGCTGGACTACCTCCGGGTGAACTACATGCAGGAATTCAGCCTGCCCGAGATCGGCGCCATGGTCGGGATGCACGAGGCGGCGCTTTCCCGCCAGTTCCGCAAGCTCACCGGCAGAACATTCACCGCCTTCGTTGCCGAGCTGAGGGTGGCCAAGGCCTGCCAGTTGCTCCTCCATAGCGACCGGCAGATCAGCGCCATCTGCTATGCCGTCGGCTTCAACAACATTTCGAATTTCAACAGGCACTTCCTCAAACGCAAGGGCCTGACGCCGACTGAGTACAGAGCGCTCGGCGAGTTGGGCCGACGCAGCGGCTTGGACTGAACCCCATCGACTGGAGCACTAGGGTCATCGGAACTAAGCCACCTGCTGATCATCGCGTTCAGTCCAGGCCCCGCGGGTGAGCCAGGTGCCAGCACGTGGCTTGCTGGTATGCGTGGCCCAGCTGCAAGGCCTGCAGTTCGCCGAGGCCGGGACCAATCACCTGCACTGACACCGGCAAGCCTTGTCGCGTGAAGCCGGCGGGCAAGGCCAGTGAGCAGAGATCGAGCAAGTTCACGAAACGCCCCAAAAGCGACAGTGGCGTGAGCAGTTCGTCCACATCGGACACCGGAATCGCTGCGATGGCATTGGTCGGGAAGATGCAGACGTCCACGTTCATCATGGCTTGCTGCATCGCCGCCTGGGCGTGCGCCCGAGCGGCGAGCAGTTGCTGGTAGCGGGCCGCGCTGATGTCGCGTCCGAGCAGAATGCGGCGCCGCACATGGGGATCGAAGTCCAGGTCGTCGCGCTCGAACAGCGCGCCGAGATTCGCGTAACCCTCGGCGCTCATCAACTGACCTGCGATCTGCATCGCTTCGGTCAGCGACGTCGGCAAGGGCTGGCGCACCAGCGTGACGTCGAGGTCCTGGAAGGCTTGCAACGCCGCGTCATAGACCGAGAGCACCTCGGCGTCCACATGCTGCCGCTCTCCGTCCGGCAGCACCCACGCCCGCATACCCGCGACTGGAAAGCGCAGCGATGGCGCGAGCCTTCGCACCGGAGACGAACGCGATGCCGCGTCGAGCGGGTCGGGCCCTGCGATCACATCGAGCAGCAATGCGCAGTCAGCAACGTCGCGCGTGATCGGGCCGACCGTGTCGTGCGTCGGGCACAACTCGACCAGGCCGTGACGGCTCACCATGCCGTGTGTGGTCTTGAGTCCGACGACGCCGCACAGCCCGGCCGGGATGCGCACCGAGCCGCCGGTGTCCGTGCCGATCGCCGCGCACGCCATCCCGGCGGCCACCGCCACTGCGGAGCCGCTGCTCGAGCCACCTGGCACTCGTCGTGTCGTCAGGTCCCAGGGGTTCCAGGGCGTCCCCATCACGGCATTCGTGCCCCATCCGCCGAACGCGAACTCCACCGTGTGCGTCTTGCCGAGCACCACTGCGCCGGCCTGCCGCAGCCTGTGCACGGCCGTGGCGGTGACCTCGCCGATTCGGGGCGGCCGTGCGACCGACCCCGCCGATGTGGGCCAGCCCTCGATGTCGAACAGGTCCTTGACCGCTACGGTCACGCCATGCAGCGGACCGAGCTTCACGCCGGCCCGCCGCAGTGCATCGAGGCCATCGGCCGCGGACTGGGACTGTGCCACGTGCACATCGACGTAGGCGTGTAGGCCCGGGTCCAGCCGCGCGATCCGCGACAAATGCAAATCGACCAGTTCGCGGCTGCAGATTTCGCCGGCATCGAGCAGTGCCTGCAGGCGTCCGATGGTTGCGAATGCGAGTTCAGTGTCCAGGGTGGTCATGGCACAGGTCCTTCAGAACGCAGCGTGGTTCGTGGCGCCGGACCAGTTCGCCAGGCCGCTGCGCTCCAGTGCAAGCCAACCGCAGGCCACACCTGGCGCGCTGACCACAGCGCGCCCATCGTGCTGAGCTTGACTGCGCTGCAATCGGTGCGATGCCGGGCATGCACCGTAGCGCGGCCAAGGGCGAGGTCGGTGAAGGCAGCTTCGAGCGCGGACGCGCAGCCAGGGACAACCAGCAGCGCGTCGATGCGCGCGTCGTCGAGATAGGGAATGTTCATTACGGGTTCGTGAGGTCGTCGCGTCGGAGATCGGCGCATGACGTGTCTGCCATCGTCATCGCTCAGTTTGCGCCGCCCATCACACGGCGGCCGCGCGCCAACCGCGCCTCCAGCCAGCGCGAGAGCAGCGACAGCGGGAATGCAATGGCGAAGTAGAAGAGGCCCACCAGCAGGAAGATGTGCAGCGGCAGGAAGGACTCGCTGCTGATCGCTCGCGCGGTGAGCATCAGCTCATCGGTAGCAATTAGCGCGCACAGCGAGCTGTCCTTCAGCAGCGAGACATAGGCATTGAGCAACGGCGGCATCATCACGCGCAGGGCTTGCGGCGCGCTCACGTTCACGAAGACCTGCCGCGGCGTCATGCCGACGGCTAGGCCCGCCTCGCGCTGGCCCCTGTGCACTGAACCGAGACCACTGCGCAGGATCTCGGCCACGTAGGCCGACCCCTGCAGACCCAGGCCCAACACGCCTGCCCAGAATCCCGACAGCGTGACGCCGGCCTGTGGCAGCGCGAAGTAGATGGCCAGTAGCAGCGCGAGCAGCGGCACCGATCGGATGAACTGCACATAGACGCCGGCGGTGCGCTGAAGCCCGCGGGATCCCCTGCGCTGCGCCCAGGTCAACAGTGAACCGAGCAATGCCGCCAGGCCGAAGCCGGCGAGCGACAGTGCCACGGTCACCAGCGCGGCGCTGCACAGGCGCCCGCTCCAGTCCCCCCAGTAGTCGGCACAGGTGGCGAAGAATTCGATCATCGACCCACTCCCAGTCGGCGCTCGACATTCGCGAAGCCCCAGATGATCGGCAGAACGATGGCGGCGTAGAGTGCTATTGCGGCCAGATAGATCAGCGTGGTCTCGAAGGTGGAAGTCACGAGGTTGCGGGCGTAGAACATGATTTCGGGAACAGCGATGGCCGACGCAATGGAGGTGTCCTTGACCAGTTGGCTGCCGTAGTTGCCCAGCGACGGCAAGGTGACACGCAGCATCTGCGGTAGCAGCACACAGCGCAGCACTTGCGTCGGCGTGAGGCCGATGGCCAATGCAGCTTCGCGCTGGCCAGTGTGCAAGGACCTCAATCCGGCCGTGAAGATGTCGCACAACACGGCCGCCCCGACCAGGCCTAAGCCCACGCAGGCAGCTGTCACCGGCGACAGCCGGACGCCGGCGGACGCGAGCCCGAAGTACAGGACGAACAAGTGCGCCAGCGCCGGAACGTTGCGCATCCATTCGCTGTAGGCCGCGATGGCGCCTTGCACGAGGCGGCGGTGAGTGAAGGTGCGCGCCAGCGCCAATGCCAGCCCGCACAGCGCCGCGATCAGGAATGCGCCCACAGAGACCTGCAAGGCCGTCAGCGCGCCGACAGACAAGGTCTTGATGATGGCAAGAAAGGTATTCATCACCGCTCAGGTTTTTCAGCGCTGAGACGAGACACGGCCGCCCGCCTGACACAGGAAGGCCTTGGTGCGCGCCGCCTGCGGCCGGTCGATGACCTCGATGGCCGTGCCCTGCTCGACGATGTGTCCGCCGTCCATGAAGATCGCCCGGTCGGCCACCTCGCGAGCGAAGCTGATCTCGTGTGTGACCAGGATCATCGAGCGGCCTTCTTCCGCGAGTTCTTTGATGACGCCCAGCACCTCGCCGACCAGTTCCGGGTCGAGCGCCGAGGTTGGTTCGTCGAACAGCATCACCTTGGGCCGCTGCGCCAGCGCTCGCGCGATCGCGACCCGCTGCTGCTGGCCGCCGGACAGGCGCTCCGGGTACTCTTCGGCCTTGTGGCGCAGATGCACCTTCTCCAGCATCTCATCGGCCAGGTTGTAGGCCTCGGCGCGGCTCAGGCCCGCGCACTTGATCGGACCGAGCGCCACGTTGTCGCGCACGCTCAGATGCGGCCACAGATAGAAGAGCTGGAACACCATCGCCATCTCGGCACGCTGCGGCGCCAGTTCGGTGTCCGTCATCAGGCGCAATTCACCACGCCGATCCGGCACCTGACCGATGCGCTCGTCTTCTAGAAAGACTGAGCCTTCCGTGGGTTTTTCCAGGTAGTTCAAGCAGCGCAGGCAGGTGGACTTGCCCGAGCCGCTGGGGCCCAGCAACGCCAGCGTCTCGCCGCGCTGCAGATCAAACGAGATGCCCTTGAGCACGTCCAGGCTCCCGAACGACTTGCGCAGGGACTGGACGCGTAGCAGCGCTTGCGCGCTGGCTGGGGTGATGGCTGGAGCGATAGCGTTCATCGACTGACGTGGCCTGAATGACGGACCGGTTTACTTGCAGCCGGGCAATTGCCAGCCGGCCGGGCGATCCACGCTGGCGCGGAAGTTCTTGCCGACTGGCACATACCAGACGTCTTGCACCAGGCCGTAACGTTCGCCGATCTTCTTGATCTCGCAGCCCTGCCAGAGCTTGGCGATCTCGGCGTTCACTGCCTTAGCCAGTTCTGGGCTGTCCTTGTTAAGGCCGAACACCACCTGACCAAGTCCGGTGAGCAGCGGGAAGTCTGGGTTGTTGTCGGTGAAGGCGTTGAAGCGCAAGTTCCATTGCGGGTTGCGCGAGATGGCGTACTGCACGACCGGCGGGTCGCCGATCACGGCATCGATACGGCCGGCGAGCAGGTCGCGCACCGCTGCGTCTGAAGTGTCGTACTGGCTGAGCTGCAGGCCGGTGATCTTGCGCAGCTCGGGAATGAAGGAAAAGCCGGTGATCGTGCCAACCTTCTTGCCTTCCAGGTCCTTTAGCGTCGCCCAGTTGGTCTTGGACGACTGCATGATCCCGTTCTTGAAGTAGTGGATCGGGTCGCTCAAGGTCATGATCTTCGAGCGCTGCTCGGTCCAGCCCATGGTGCCAGCCATCACGTCGACGCGTTTGGCTTGCACGGACGCGATCGTGCCCGACCACTCCATCAGCGCAGGCTTGACCTGCAGCTTCAGCGCGTCGGCCACGCGCTGTAGGATCTCGCCGTCGTAGCCAATCATCTTGCCGTCTTGATAACCGGTTCCGGGCATGTCGCCGGTGAAGGCGATCGTCAGCTTGTTCACCTCGATGGTTTGAGCCTGCACACTCGCAAGCAGGCCGACGAGGGTGAGCAGGGCACACAGGGGGCGGGGCAGTTTGCCGATGTTCATGGAGGCTCCGAAAAGATTGAAGGGCTAGAAAGAGGACGTGAGCAAATGGTAGAAATGAACGCCGAAACCCTCCTGTATCGGTGCGAGCAACAATAGAACGTATGCGACATTCAGGGATATCCCGGTGAGCCGCCGAGGCGGGGAACCCGCGCCACCGCCACACCAGACAGCCACGCTGGATTGGCTCGATGCCGAGTCGCCTCCGCGGGTCAGCTCGCCACGTCAGGCCGAACTGCGTATTGGCATCGTGTTGTGGCCAACGTTTCCGTTGCTGTCGCTGGCCGGACTCAGTGATGCGCTGCGCCACGCCGCCGACATGGGCGACCGCAGCCGCCAAGTCCGTTGCACCTGGCGCGTGCTCGGGCTGGAGGGCGAGTCGGTGCGTGCCAGCTCCGGCATCGAGGTGCCGGTACAGCAGGCCTTCTCGTCCACGTTCGACTTTGACTACTTGGCGGTGATCGGCGGTCTGCTACCGCAGATCGATCGCGTCCCCGCGGGCTATCCGCGCTATTTGAAGCAAGTGGCGGAGGCCGGCATTCCATTGATCGGCGTCTGCACCGGAAGCTTCGTGCTGGCCCGTCACAGACTGATGGACGAGCGCGTCGCTTGCGTTCATCCGTTCCACGTCGATGACTGGAAGGCCATGTTTCCGGGCCATCCATTCGTTACTCACACCGACTACCACGTCGATCGGGATCGCATCACCTGCGCCGGAGGCATCTCGATCATCGAACTCGCCGCCGAACTGGCGCGCCGGCATTGCGGCCCGGGTACCTCAGCCAAGGTCATCCACCAGATGACCGTCGCGCCGCGAAAGTCCAGCAGCCACATGGCGCGTCGTCAGGCGCTGGGCTACATCACGACCGAGAAGGACAAGCTGCGTCAGGTCGTGCTGCTGATGGAGAAGAACCTGTCACCGCCGCTGGAGATCGCCGTCATCGCGCGCCTCGTAGGTTCGAACCCGCGACAGCTCGAACGGGCTTTCCTCGCCGAAACCGGCTTCACCCCGTCGGACTACTACCGAACCCTGCGCCTGAAGTACGGGCGATGGCTGCTCACAACCTCGGACATCAGCATCAACGAGATTGCCTTCGAATGCGGATTCGCCGACGCGTCACATTTCATCCGCCACTTTCAGACGCAGTTCGGGATGACGCCAGGTCGTTTGCGGCGGGCGTTGGAGGGAGGCGCATGACCGTGGCCCATCCGAACGACCGGTTTGGCCGATAGTACCCATTCGCGCGAGGCCGAGGGATATCGGCAATCACTGCAAAGCAGAAGCCCCAGTGCTCCTACCGCATGATAGGGTTACCCCCTCGGCAACCGCGAGGCAGAAGTTCTCCTACGAACCATGGGTGCGCTACTGAAAGATCCAACGTCACCTTAGCGGCTGTCTCATCGCAAGGGAGATGGTCACCAACCCGTCAGGTGCTGCCGCAGGCCGCTGGATGGTCGCGACCCGCTTGACGGTGCATAAAGGCTCTGGACGTCTTCTCGATGCGGATGGCAGCTTGCATGGCCAGAAGCTCGAGGGCCTGTGGGAGTTGGTGAAGATCGCCAAGGGCGGCGAACGGCAGGAGCCGTGGATCCTGTTCAAGAAGAAGGACGAACACGCGCGCGCGCACGCCAAATGATCCGGATGGCGTTACATTGTCTTGGACGACTCTGGACGGTTCGCTGATGTCTCAAGGGGAGAACTGCGGTTCGGCCGTACGTTGATGGACATTTTTGGACATCAACGTGGTGCTTCGACAGGAACCGCAAAACATGCGGTAGGCCACGACAGTATTGGATTTTTTCTTTTTCTTATTGGAAGATACCGACAAAAATACCGGCAAACGGCACTGCGTTGCTCGTGCGCAACGCCATTCGCCGGCCACGTTTCCGCCGCACAAGAAGCCGCCGCCGAGCCCTCAGGGCCTGTTTCCCGTTGAGGAATGGCAGGGCACACATGAACCGGAAAAACCTGCCAGCGGGCCTCCTGGAGGCGGGCCGAGCCATTTGCTGGGCAGCGCGAGCGCACAACTCAACATGGCGATGCACGCGAGGACCGCCCCCTCTTGACGGACCTTGAGGGCGGCTGAAGCGCGCCGCGATAAAAGTGCGCTCCGATCGGTGCGATAAATGTGGAAGTGCAATCGCGATACCCCGCCAACAACTAGCGCTCAGTAGCCCCAATGTTGGCGCCGACCGGAAACTGAGCCAGTTTTGCGGGTAGTGCCGAAGTAAAAGTGAGCCAGGTGTTCAACCTACCC